>CAYYVO010000102.1:0-529 GCA_964475175.1 uncultured Dehalococcoidaceae bacterium
ATACTCAGGTGTCAAATCAATAATCAGTACTCTCTAACGCAGTAGATTATGCGCCGATTTACTCTCCGTCAGTATTGCGTAATGTGCGTGAAATTTAGTATAATAATAGGGTCACTTACCTGAAAAGGTGATGCTTCTACTCCCGGTATACCAACTTGCCCCACTAAATACATCTATAAGTATCCGCGTGCGTGCGCATATACTTCTTTAATACGGAATCATTAAACAAAAAATGTAATAAAATGGTTGTTTGATGTTTGAACAACAAGAGGAGTTGAAAATTGTCAGAGAAATCTTTAGGAAATCCGGCGGTAGTGGGGCTAACGGGTTTTGGCGGCACCACTTTAATACTGCAGTTTCATAACCTCGGCTGGTGCGATGTCGGCCCTGTGTTCTGGAGCGCAATCTTTTTCGGCGGTCTGATGCAGCTTGTCGCCGGCTTCCTGGAATTCCGCACCGGCAACAATTTCGGATTTGCCGCCTTTTCTACTTACGGAGCTTTCTGGCTGGCACTGGGCGGTATTATGAT
>CAYYVO010000102.1:539-1064 GCA_964475175.1 uncultured Dehalococcoidaceae bacterium
CGGTATATTCGACATAAAAGCCAGCGATACCGGTTACTTCCTGCTGATGTTCACCTTCGTTACTTTTATCTTCTTTATAGGTGCGATGAAGCAAAACGGCGCGCTTGCTTTTCTGTTTTTTACGCTGCTTTTGGGTTTGATATTCCTGGATATAAGCCACCTGGGCGGTCCGGCTGTTTTCACAAAGATTGCCGGTGTAGATTTGATTTTCTGCGCCCTGACAGCCTGGTATATTATGGCGCATGTGATTTACTCCGGGCTGGGCATAAAGATACCCGTAGGCGGACCGTGGATAAAATAAAGCTTCCACCGGGCCTGATTAAACGCTGAAGAAGTACACAGCAATACGGCACGGCATATTACCGAACTTTATTAGTTCAGGTTTTCACAGCAATAATGATATAAACCGTGTACCGGTTATATCAGGTGCTCTCATGTATTCTATTGTCATCCGGGCAGCTGGTATTATTGAACCGATATTTGTGCCGGGTCGGTAACTAATATAGACGCACCGCCGATAGGGTT
>CAYYVO010000102.1:1164-2268 GCA_964475175.1 uncultured Dehalococcoidaceae bacterium
CCATGCCGGATGTACCCATACCGAGCAGGGTAGGCCCGCCGATGGGTATTGAATCAATAATCGGACCGCACACAGTAACTTCCTGACCGATATAGTTTATAGCGTCTTGCCAGTCAACCGTGGTGCCTCCAGTCTCTGCCGGTGCTTCTCCCGGAACCGATATTTGTGCCGGGTCGGTAACTAATATAGACGCACCGCCGATAGGGTTCGTATAGGGCGAACCGGTCACGCATATGGTTTGACCGACATACAGGTCTTCGGGTAACTGAGCGAGTATACTGGCGTCTAACTCAATGCCGACACCGCCGGCTTCCATGCCGGATGTACCCATACCGAGCAGGGTAGGCCCGCCGATGGGTATTGAATCGATAATCGGGCCGCAGACTGTTACCGGCTGACCGATATAATTCACAGCCTCTCCCCATTCTATCTCGACTACCTCCGGCTCCGGTTCCACTACCTCAGGTTCCTCCCCAATCACGATTTGTGATTCGTCGTAGACCAGAATTAGTGGGGCACCGAAGAAGTCCGGCGTGATGGTACCGGTCACGCACACGTACTCACCGTCGAATAGTGCTATCGGGTCTCCATCGAAAGTGCCTGCCTCAACCTCAATAGCAATCCCTTGCATCAGCGGGCCGCCCAGTAAGAGTGTCACATTGGGTGGTGTGTATACATCCCCGCCAAAAATCTTGCCGCATACGGATACAGCGGCGCCTATATTGTTAACGGCTTCTTCCCAGGAGATTTCCTCAACATCCGTTGGAATCGGCGGTTTAAGCCCTGGCGGTATTTCAGGTTCAGGCGCAGGTGGTGGTGCTGGTGGTGGTTCCGGCGCCGGTTCCGGTGCTGGTGGAGGAGCAGGTGCAGGTGCAGGTTCCTCGGGCGGTGCTGGTTCCGGCTCTTCACAACCGACAACTCCCACGCCGAAGACCATTACCATTACTACTAATATACTCGAGATTAGGAGTAGTTTCCGCTTCATTTCACTACCTCCATTATTTTTGAGATATCATTTGTGTTCATTAAATGTACCTAAATTACTCTACCTCCTTTCATACCAGCTCCCGGCAGATAAATATTGCTTATCGGATAGTACCTGGT
>CAYYVO010000102.1:2278-7060 GCA_964475175.1 uncultured Dehalococcoidaceae bacterium
CTGGGAAGATGTCAATTTCCCTCGTTGGAGCCTAATAATAACTAAGTTATTAGAGATTTTCAAATGATTATAAAACTTTTTTATGAATATTGAAAGCCTTTTCATAAAATTTTCGCTTTTTCTTTACTTTGATATAAAAAATTGTTCTTTGCGTATCACGTATATAATTGATAAAATCATAAAACAATCATCAATGTTGATGATTCATAGTAAAACTTACAAGGGAGTGAATAATGGACCTTAGATTAACGGACAAAATAGCACTGGTAACCGGGGCCGGCAGCCAGATAGGCTACGGTAAAACGATATCTTTGACCCTGGCGGAGGAAGGCTGCGATATCGTTGCGACCGATATAGACCTCAAGGGTGCCGAGCAGACTGCGGCCCAGGTGGAAGCGCTGGGGCGTAAAGCGCTGGCGGTAAAGGTGGACGTGACGAAGCAGGCCGAGGTGGATGCCATGGTGAAAAAGGCGATCGACAGGTTCGGCAGGATAGATATCATGGTCAATAACGCCGGGGCCAGCAGCGAGCTGAGGCCGTTCATGGAGATGACCGAGGAAGACTGGGACTTCGATATCGGTGTCAATCTCTACGGGCAGATGAGGGTCGCGAGGGCGGTCCTTCCCCACATGATAAAGCAAAAGTACGGCCGGATTATCAATACATCCGGGGGGCAGGGCTTCCCTGATATATCGATTTACGGCGCTGCTAAGGCGGGAGTGGTGATGTTCACTCAGGCGCTGGCCAGGGAGGTGGCTGAACAGGGGATTATCGTCAATGCCGTGGGACCGGGACTCGGTAAGACGGGACTTGTTTACCGGGCGCCGCAGGAATTCCTGGAAAGGGAAAGGCAGAGGTCGCTGCTTAAACGACTCTGCACGCCTGAGGACGTGGCGCCGGTGGTGGCGTTTCTGGCATCTGACCGGTGCAGTTATATGATAGGGCAGCTGGTGCAGTTAAGCACTTCTTAGATTTTGGAAGAGATTATTTACTATCCTCTATCAGTGTGTCCCAGGGAGTGTCCAGCTGAGGTACGGGCACCTCGATAATAACAGGGCGGTCGGCATTGAGGGCCGAGCTTAGTTTCTCGCCCAGCTCTTCATGACTTTTACACCTTATGCCGATAGCGCCGAAAGATTCGGCAAATTTGACATAATCAGGGTTGTGCAGCTTGTTGCCGACATGCCTGCCGCCGAAATGTCGGCGCTGGATGCCGGTAACCGTTCCGTAGGCATCATCCCTGAAAATCAGCGTCACCACGTTGATGCCCTCCTGGACGGCCGTGGCGAGTTCCGCTGAAGCGTAGGGGAAGCCACCGTCGCCGCAAACGGCCACTACGGGTTTATCCGGATTGCCTACCTTGGCGCCGAGGGCTGTTGGGAAGGCGAAGCCGAGGGTGGCAAAGTATGAAGATTCCACATAAGTACTGGGTTTATTAACGTTATAAGCGACATCACACCAGTAGCCGATATTGGTAACATCCGGCACTAAAATTCCGTCATCGCCCAGAATATTGCGAATAGTCCTGATGATGCTAAGCTGCAGCGGCGCGGCTTTTTCGAGTCGAGTCCGCAGTCCGGTCCTGATATCGGCGATTTCCTCATCCCACCACTGGCTGACCGCGGGGCCGGGCAGTGTCTTAAGCAGAGCGGTAACGGCAGCGCGGGCGTCGGCGGTGATACCCAGGTCGATGCGGTGGTTGCGGCCCAACTCGTCGGGGTCATGGTCTATCTGGATAACCTTCTGGTCGGGTCGTAAATCCAGTTTCGTATTGCCGGATGCGCGGAGCCGGGAGCCGACGACCAGGATAACGTCGGCCTGTTTGAAGATAGGGTTGAGCCACAGTGCAAAGTTACCGGCGCACATGGGGTGGTCGCAGTGGATAACTCCCTGGCCTTCCGTGGTCATAACTACCGGGGATTTTAGAACACCCGCCAGTTCGGTGATTTCCTCGGAAATGCCTGATTTCACCGCCCCGCCCCCGGAAAGAATAAGGGGGCGTTGAGCGTTAACAAGGAGGTCGGCGGCTTTTTTAATGTCTTCCGGTTTCGGTTGCATCGGGGAGTTTGCTTCGGCAGGGAGCAGCGTAAGTTCTGCCTGCTGCGACCACAGGTCGAACGGGACTTCTATCTCCACGGGACGGGGGCGACCGGTCTTGAGTTCCGTGAAGGCTTTTCCGGCGATTTCCGGTATTTCTTCCACCTTTAGAGCGCGGCCGGACCACTTGGTCAGGTGACGGAAGATTTCCAGCTGGTCGTCAAGCTCGTGGAGGACGCCGCGGTGCAGGCCGAGGTGATAACTCTCTATCTGCCCGGAAATCATCAGTACCGGCGTCGAGGCCGTATAGGCGGTGCCGATGGCGGCTGCGGTATTTAACGCCCCCGGACCCGGCAGCACTATGGCCACGCCTATTTTATCGGTAGTGCGGGCATAACCGTAAGCCATGTAAGCGGCCGTCTGCTCGTGGCGGGGGGATATCCATCTTATATTGCCGTCGCGGTAAATGGCATCCACAGCATCCATTATCTGCACGCCGGGAATCCCGAAAGCTACCTCTACACCTTCGCGTACCAGCAAACTTACCAGCGCTTCCGCACCGCTCATATGGGCCATGATGTCCTCCCGTTCCGGGGAATAGCTATACCTCTATTATATTAGATATGGAGAACAAACGGAACAATACTGTATTTACTACTTGCATATCGTTGATTTTATGTACTCACCCCCTGTATCCCCCTCTCAAACTGATTTATCTTTTGGACTCGATTTGTATTATGTTTGAGAGGGGGAGAGAATTTGAGAGGGGGCTCCGCCCCCTCTCCTCTAGACTCCCCTCGCCAGCCATCAATAGCTGTGGTTTCTTACTGGCGTTTCAGGCTGGAGAGGGGAAAAAGGGGTGAGGCTTGCACCTGCTCGAAAACTCCTATCAAATACGAAGATAATCAGGGTTGACAAGCCGTTATATTGCTGATAATATAGGGTGTCCCGGTTTTTCCCTGATAAAGGAACAGTCTTATGACGGATGCAAAAGTACCGGATTTCGGTGTCAAGCACGGCTCCCGCTCCGGGCAGCCGCCGGAGACGGGTCTGGTGGTGAGAAGCAAGGTATGGCTGGAAAAGGACGGTAAACTTTTCATGGGGTGGGGACGGGCAACGCTGCTTGAGCGTATCGACGAGCTTGGTTCGATATCAGCGGCCGCCAGGTCTATGAAGCTGGCCTACCGCAATGCCTGGCTCTGGGTTGAGGCCATGAACCGCCTTGCCGGTGAACCTCTGGTGGAAAAAGCTACGGGTGGAGCCAGCGGAGGTTACGCCAAACTTACCGAGGAGGGAAGGAAGATTGTCGAGGAGTACAAGCGGAGCCGGGCCAGTGTACGCAAGACTCTGGGAAAGAAATAGTGTTTTTTTAACCACCGTTATATTAATAATAATATAACGCCCTGTATGGAGTTCGTTGGTGAGAAAGACAGTGATGAAACGTGTCGTTGGATTGATAATTATTGTTGTTCTATTGCTCGCCGGTATTAGCGGCTGTACTGCTGAAGAGCCGGACACGATTACTGCCTTCTGCGGCTCGGCGAGCAAGCCGGCAATGGAAGAAGCCGCGGCAGCGCTCCGGGAGAAAACGGGGATAGAAATATATTTGAATTTCAGCGGCTCCGGCACCATGCTTTCCCAGATGAAGATATCAGAAAGCGGTGATTTATATATCCCGGGTTCGCCGGACTATATGGCCATAGCGGAAAGAGACGGAGTAGTCGATCCAGCCTCGGTAAAGATAATCGCCTATCTGGTGCCGGCCATTCTGGTACAGGAAGGCAACCCGAAGAATATACAGACGCTTTCGGATTTAGCCAAACCGGGCATCGAGGTGGGCATCGGCAATCCGGAATCGGTATGCGTCGGCCTGTATGCATACGAGATTATGGAACACAGCAACCTGCTGGAGAAAATAGTGCCCAATATCGTTACCCATGCCGAGAGCTGCTCGAAGACGGCGACGCTGGTGGCGTTAAAATCGGTGGACGCCATACTGGGATGGCGTGTTTTTGGAAGCTGGCATGACAACATCCAAGTTGTTTTCCTGGAGCCTGAGCAGCTCCCGAGGCTGGCGTATATACCCGGTGCAATTTCAACCTATACACAGGATAGAGAAAGCGCGGAGAAATTCCTGGACTTCCTCGTTTCACCAGAGGGGCAGGAGATATTCGCTAAGTGGGGCTATATAGCTACCGAGGATGGGGCCAGGAAATACGCGCCAAGTGCCGAAATCGGCGGGGAGTACAGCCTCCCGGATACGTACCGTCCGCTGGTTGAATAAACGTTTGGAAAGCATATTGAATGTATAGATTTCTAAAGGGCACCGGCGGCGAGAGGGTTTTTCGGGCTTCTACTATCAGTGCGCTGGTATTGCTGGGGGTATTCTTTGTCGGCATTATCGCGTCACTGCTGGCCTATACAGAGTGGGATACCTTTATTGCGGCGCTGATTTCCGAGGAGATATTGTTCGCTGTCAGGTTGAGCTTAATGACAGCCACGATATCGGCGGTTGTCTCCATACTGATTGCCATACCTGTGGCCTACGCTATTTCCCGCGCCAGTTTCCCGGGTAAGGATATAGTAGACAGCCTGCTTGATTTACCTATCGTTATCTCACCGGTGGCCCTCGGCGCGGCCCTGCTGGTATTTTTCAACACGCCGGTGGGCGCGGCTATCGATGATAATATTATCAAGTTCGTGTTCTCCGTTCCGGGTATAGTGCTGGCGCAGATTACCGTTATC
>CAYYVO010000103.1:0-7055 GCA_964475175.1 uncultured Dehalococcoidaceae bacterium
AGCGGCGGCAGTCGCCAAAGAAGGGAATAGCGTTCTCGTGCACTACACCGGTACACTTAACGACGGTACCGAGTTCGATTCATCGCGCGGGCGGGAGCCCTTACAGTTCGTCGTCGGCGCCGGCCAGATGATTCCCGGGTTCGATAAAGCCGTCAACGGCATGAAAGTCGGCGAGGTAAAGACGGTAACTCTACCGCCGGAAGAAGCATACGGCCCTTACCGTCCTGAAATGGTGTTGGTAGTTGAGAGGGAAAAACTACCACCGGAACTTGTGTTAGAATTCGGACTGCAAATACAGATTACCTCGGAAACCGGTGATATGTTTATTGCCACCGTCACCGAATTTACGGAGACAACCGTAACGATGGACGCCAACCACCAGCTGGCCGGCCAGGAGCTCACCTTTGAAATAGAGCTGGTAGAAATCCAGTAATGTATTTATGGCCGCTATGAGCAAACAATCAGGGGAACGCATCAAAGGCACCGGATTCATATTAATTGCTATCGGCACGCTGGGTCTCATATTCAATGATTTCGTGTTTCAGGGTTCTTCAGCCGTTACCATCTCCTTTGCCACGGTGGATTTCCTGGGTCTGGTCTGCCTCATCACGGGCGGACTAATTGCTAAAGATGAAGTCAAAGCTTGATTTTTCACACATTTTCATCGTAAAATTATAACGATTTACACGGGCCAATAGCTCAGCCGGTTAGAGCGCAGTCCTGATAAGACTGAGGTCCCTGGTTCGATCCCAGGTTGGCCCACCACTTCACCAGAGGAGAAAGTTGGTACAGCACCATACTGCCGTCAGATTTATTCCGCACAATGTAAAATAACAACGCTGCGTCCCACACTGCCGGAGAGTCCGGAGTTAGAAGCATCCAGCTCAGATGGAGGTAAAGAATGCCAGCACGACACATCTTAAAAGAACTATCACGCTATAATATTGGGACCTTCGCCTATATTATCCACAGGCACGCCCTGCTGCGCCCGGATAAGGAAGCCTACGTTTATGAAGACCAGAGACTTACCTACGCCGAATACAACGCAAAGGTAAACAGCCTGGTAAACGCCCTTATCGGGCTGGGGGTTAAAAAAGGCGACTCTATCGGCATTCTATCCTGGAACTGCCTGGATTACACCATCGCTTACGGGGCGGCTATGAAGGGCGGTTATATACTATCGCGTTTCAATCCCAGGCTGGGCACCGAAGAAGTGGAATACCTTATTAAGTACTCGGAAGTAGGCACCCTTTTTGTCGGCCCGGAACTGGTCGCTCTTACGGAGTCTATTCGTTCAAAATTGACCGGAGTTAAAAATATTATTTCATTTGAAGAACGCGCCCCTGATATGACGTATATTCATGACCTGTTGACTTCATACCCCGGCGAAGAGCCGGATGTTCAGGTAGAAGAAGACGATGGATTTTTCATTATTTATACCAGCGGGACCACCGGCATGCCCAGGGGTGCCGTATATTCCCACCGCGAGGCCTGGGATGATACCCGTACCTATATCATCAACCTGAGCATACAGGCCGATGACAGGCATATTCAGGTATCGCCCATGTTCCACATCGCCGGGGACACAATGTACCGCTCGATTCTATACGTCGGCGCCTGTAATATCATTGTAAAGAATTTCGACCCGGCAGCCACACTGCAGCTTATCCAGGACGAAAAAGCCACGCATATATCTATAGTACCCACCCACCTTGTAGCCATGATGGCCGTCCCCGACGTTAAAAAGTATGATGTTCACAGGCTCAAGTATATCTGGTACGGCGGTTCGCCAATGCCCCTGGAGGTGTTGAAGCAGGGACTGGCAACTTTCGGGAATGTCTTCGGGCAGGGTTATGGCATGACTGAGAGCGGTCCGGCTATCTGCCACCTCCCTAAAGAAGAGCATGACGTGCTGGGCAGACCTGAGGAAAAAAGACTCTCTTCCGCCGGCCAGCCGGATATCGGTGTACAGGTTAGAATCGTTGGTGAAAAAAACAACGATGTCGGCGTCGGTGAAATGGGCGAAATCATCGTCCGCAGCAAACACAATATGATTGAATACTGGAAGAGCCCCGAGGACACAAACAGCACCATCATCGACGGCTGGCTGCATACCGGTGACATCGGCTGTTATGATGAAAGTGGCTACATTTACATCGTCGACCGTAAAAAAGATAAAATAATCACAGGTGGCGAGAATGTCTTTCCCAGAGAGGTGGAGGAAATTCTCTACCGGCATCCTGATGTTCATGAAGTGGCGGTAATTGGCATCCCGGACCCGTACTGGGTGGAGAAGGTACATGCCGTGGTCAGCCTGAAAAAGGGCTCCAGTTGTTCCTCCGATGAACTGATTGCATTCTGTAAAAAGAACCTGGCAGGCTATAAGTCGCCAAAATCAATAGAATTCCTCGATGCACTACCCAAGAATGCTGCCGGTAAGATAATGAAGCGTGAACTAAGAGAAAAATACTGGGCTGATTCGGGCAGGAAAATATAAAAGCAAGAGAATAATAGCTTCTGGACGTAGGATTCTATCTTATTCCTGTTTTCTTGTGATACCATAAATCCGTTCGCTGCGGGATAGTGCCATAAGGATGACCGTGTGTAGTGCTCGGCTCTATAAACCTCCGTCTTCCGCTTTTCCTGAAATGGGTGATAGCACCGTTCATAATTACGTGCTACATCTCAATCGTCGTCATATACGCCGGTGTATGCTGATATTAATTAAAAGCAGGATAAACCGATGAGAAAACACAAACGGCGGATATTTCCCGGCGCGCTTGCATTGTTGTGTCTGGTAACACTGTGTTGTGCTTCGTTTCTGCCGTCAGGACTTAATCCCGGGACTTTTGCCCAATCTGACCCCGGTCCTGACCTTATAGTAGACTCTTTTACCTGGCTGCCGGAAACCTTGACTGTGGGGAGTACGGTTATATTCTATGTGACCATCAAGAACCAGGGCGATAATCCCGCTGCGGTCAGTGAGGCCTCTTATTATATTGATGATGAATTTCTTTCCTACGCTTCCATCAATCAACTCATTGCAGGCAGTTCCGTTACGAAAACTTTCTCATGGAAAGCCACACCCGGCGAACACATTGTCAGGGTAGTTGTCGATCGTCTTGATTCCGTTGAGGAGTCTAACGAAGAAAACAATGATAAATCATATGCGTTGTCGGTTCTTACACCGGACCTGGTCGTCCATTCAATAACATGGACACCTGAAAATCCGTCCTTGGACGAAGAAGTCGTTTTTACAATTACCGTTAAAATCCAGGGGAGTTACCGTGCCGGTCTGTCCAACGTGGGCTTTTTTATCGATGGCGTTACAAGGGGTAACCGCCAGGTTAGCTTGATAGAACCCGGTGATAACGCCACTACCACCTTTCCCTGGCAGGCGAAAACCGGTTCGCATACTATCAAGGCAGTTGCCGATGGCATGACTCAGGTCAATGAAAGCGATGAGACCAACAACGAAATGACTGTTCCCTACGCAACCGCTGCTCCTGACCTTATCGTCAGAGATATAACCTGGTCTCCGGAAGAAATCGTGTCATACGATATAATTACTTTTTCTATATCCGTCAGCAATAACGGGACCGGTACGGCTTTTAACTCCACCCTGGCCTTTTATATCGATGATGTTCTTAAAACCACCATATCGGTCGGGCAAATGAGTGCAAACTCCACGGCCACGCTGAAATACTATTGGGGTGCTGATAAAAGGCCGAAAGCTTTGAAGGCGGTGATTGATTCTTTCGACGTTATAGTTGAAAGCAACGAGGCCAATAATGAATTGGTGAAAACCATTGGTGAGGTCTATCCTGATATTATTGTTCAGAGTATTACGTGGTCTCCGAACCCGCCTCTGATATCACATAACGTGACGTTTACGGTAACTGTGAAAAACCAGGGAAACGAGAGGTCGGGTTCTGTTAATGTTGACCTTTATATCGATGAAAAGTATAAGCTAACCCAGCGAACGGGGAATATTGCCGCCGGTTCAACAAGACAATTAGTTTACACCTGGCTAACTCAGTCTCAATCTCTTACTGTCAGGGCAGTCGCCGACGAAAACAATGATCTTGCTGAAACTAATGAAACCAACAATACACTCACGGCAACGGTTAGTTTAGTGGAATACACTCCTAACGCCGACCTTACGGTTCAAAACATAAGCTATACACCGTCATCTCCTTCGATAAATGATTCGGTAACAATCAGCGTGACAATCAAGAATAACGGTACCGGCGGTGCCGGTATATCGCATGTAAAATATCTCTTCGACGGGGAAGTTCTGGAAGAGGTATATGTAGATGCTATCGCTGCCGGGGCGCAGTTAGTAAATACTTGTACATGGGCGGCTGAAGCCGGTACCCATACGATTACGGTTATAGTCGATAGCAGTGATGGTATCGAGGAGATTGACGAGACCAATAACGAAGGTTCTGTGTCTATATCCGCTTACGCTCCGGACCTTTATATCCAGGATATGACCTGGTCACCCATAATTCCTTCGATAGGAGACTCTATAAAAGTCAACATCACAATCAAGAATTTAGGCGACCGCAGTACCGGCGGCTCGTATGTTAGTTATTATGTAGATGGTGATAATCGGGGTAGCCATTATGTTGAAGACATGGCGCCGGATGCGACGATTACCAAGTCCTTTTCATGGCAGGCCGAGTCTGAATCTCTGGTATTTAAAGCCGTCATAGATAAGGATGACACTGTTTTAGAAAGTAACGAACTAAATAATACCAGAATCCTGACGATTCCGGCTCCCGACCTTATCATTGAGAACTTTGAATGGTCACCGGATTCCCCCACGGAAAACGCCACGGTAACCTTAAATGTAACCGTTAAAAATATCGGCAACGGTAATTCTGCAGGCACCCGTCTCGCCGGATACGTTGACGATTCCGTATTAGCTACGATTGATATGGGCGATATTGCTTCCGGGGAATCGGCCTCAGGTACGTTTACCTGGACTGCCGTGCCCGGTGATTTTATATTAAGGGTTGCCGCTGATGATGGCAACGGCATCACGGAAATCGATGAAACCAACAACGAACAAATGACCACCATCTCAGTTCATGTTCTGGCTTCGGATGTGCCGGAGGCCCCGGGAGAAGAAGAACCTGAAGAAACCGACGGAGAAGATGCCGCCGATAATGGAACAGATGAACAACCGCCTCCCGACGAACAGGTCCCGGATGAACAACAAGGCGCAACGTCTAATGAGACAGCCTCGAAATCCTGGTACGAAGGAATACTTACCAACTACTGGTACGTTATCGGCCTGGCGGTACTGGGCGGGGCAGCTATTGTGCTGCTGCTGATACTTAGAAAGAGGTCGAGGGGCGAATAATTATGTCAAGTTATTCTCCCTGCTTTCTTTCCATTTATTCTACTAATTAATACGCCTATTTCTTTGCCAGATACTTTTCCGGGTCGGCATCGAACGCTTTTTTACAGCCCACCGCACAGAAATAGTATTTCTTTCCCTTGTATTCCGACGTTGCTGGTGCATTCTTCTCGTCAACAGTCATCTTGCAGACCGGATCAATCGCCATTTTATCACCTCCACTGTTTGAATCTGTGAACCTGGACGGCTTGAAACCCCTTAAGCGCAGCGAGTTGGAGACAACCGTTATCGAGCTGGCCGCCATTGCCGCCGCTGCTAAAATCGGGTTGAGGAATCCGTAATTCCCCAGTATAAAATTAAGACCGGAAGGTACACCCGTATTACCGAAGGCAAAATAAAGAATACCTGCCGCCACCGGTATCAGTGCCGTATTATATGCAAAAGCCCAGAAGAGATTCTGTTTAATCGTCCGCATGGTACGCCGGCTCAGTAAAATCGCCGTGGCAATGCCGTCGAGGTCACCGCTGATAAGGGTAATATCCCCCGTTTCCATGGCGACATCTGTGCCGGTGCCGATGGCGATGCCGACATCCGCCTGGGCCAGGGCCGGGGCATCGTTGATGCCGTCGCCCACCATAGCCACCACCTTGCCTTCTTCCTGTAGCTTCCTGACTTCCCCGGACTTGTTTTCCGGGAGGACCTCTGCCAGGACGCGTTGGATGCCGGCTTCGCGGGCTATAGCTTCGGCGGTACGCCGGTTATCCCCGGTAACCATGGCCACCTCGATGCCCATCCTGTTTACTCCGGCCAACAGCGCCCCTGCATTCGGCTTCAGGGTATCGGCCAGCCCGATGATACCGGCGGCTTTGCCATCCACCCCCAGGAACATCACCGTCTTGCCGTCATTCCATAAGTCGTCGGCCTTTTGTTCGAGTCCGTCTAAAGATATGCCCGTGTCCTTCATCAGTTTCAGGTTGCCCAGTACGAGCTTTTTCCTACCCAGCTTTGCCGAGGCGCCATGTCCCGGAATGGCATTGAAATCGGAAACGGAAGAAATATTCAATTTCTTTTGTTCTGCCGCACGCATGACCGCCTCGGCGAGTGGATGCTCCGAGTCATGCTCGACGGCTGCCGCTAATGCGAGCACCTCTCCCTCTGTGTGAGGCCCAACGGTAATAATATCGGTTACCTCCGGTTTGCCCTCGGTCAGAGTTCCGGTCTTGTCAAGCAGCAGAGTATCAACTTTATAAAATCTTTCAAGAGACTCAGCGCTCTTGATAAGCACGCCCTGCTCGGCTCCTTTACCGGTACCGACCATAATGGCTGTCGGTGTGGCCAACCCCAGAGCACAGGGACAGGCAATAATAAGGACAGCGATAAAATTGAGAAAGGCAAACGTTAGCGACGGTGCCGGTCCAACGAAATACCAAACTATAAACGTTATGATAGAGATGCCGATAACCACCGGCACGAAGTAGCTGGCGATTACATCGGCCAGACGCTGAATAGGCGCCTTGCTGCCCTGGGCTTCTTCCACCAGACGGACAATTCGCGCCAGGGTGGTATCCTTACCTATCCTGGTGGCTTGGAACTGGAAGCTGCCGGTTTTATTAATGGTCGCCCCGATAATCTCGTCGCCTTCCTTTTTCTCCACCGGCAGGCTCTCTCCGGTAACCATAGACTCGTC
>CAYYVO010000104.1:0-7014 GCA_964475175.1 uncultured Dehalococcoidaceae bacterium
GTTCATTCCTATCTCGTTGCGGATTGGCCCGTTCACCAGGAGCATCGCTTCAAAGGCGGTTGTCGAGGGCATCAGCGACGGCTGCCTGGTAGACGCGATTGCCAGTATTACCGGGAAATACTCCGGCCTGGCGCCGGCCATGACCGCGATAACAGCGATGTTGGTGACGGTGTATTTAACTACCTTTCTGGCACTGAACTGAAACGATTCGCCGACCACCTCGTCCGGAGCAGCGCTGGTGCCGGCAAGCATTTTTTGCACCCTCTCCTCGGTGGGAAGAATGATGGGCAGTCCGTCCGTCCATCCCTTTTCATAGAAAAGGCGCTGTAAATTATCTTCGGTATCCGGTTCCAGGATTACCTGGAGAGGGCCGGCTTCCGCAGATGCAGGAGACTCGGGTGCCGGCTTCTTTTTACTTACAGGCTTGGTCAATACGTCGATAATTTCATCGATGACCGGCTTGCCGGTATCCGGGTCATTGCCTGCAATTATTCTATCGAGGGCTTCGGGGGACAGACCTATAACCGGATGCGGCGTATATATGAAAGGTAAAGAAGCGGCTCTCGGGTTATCCTTGGCAGCGCTTTCCATCGTGTAACTTGAGACAGGAGCAACCGGGATACCATAGTTATGTTCAAGATTCGTACTACCTGCAGCGACCGCTGCAATACAGCCCGGTCAGCCGGCTACGCCAAGAACAACGGCATAGCCCTTTTCCTTGACTTCCTCCCAGAGGTCATTCTTATCATCCATGAACACCTGCCCCGGTTTCCGCTTTACTATCGTGGTGACCGACGGCATGTTCTCGGTAAACCACTTCTGCAGCTGCAGCATGAAATTATAACCGCCGCCGAAACCGATATCCACCAGGTACACGGCCTTGTTCTCCAGTGCGTCCAGCCGCCTGGCAAAAGAAAGTGAAGTCGGCGCAGGCGCCCCCATACCGGGCGGTGGCCCGCCCATACCCGGCGGAGGTCCGCCCGTACTCATCTGGACTCCGGCTTCGGGACTCATTACAGAAAATCTTACTTCAATTGACATTATGTCCCTCCGTTCTACTGTTCAAGGTTTAGCTGCGCCCTCGATTAAAAGGGGCCGTTGCGTTCTTTGACCCAGGTTAAATCCTGCCTGGCTTTCCCCCATCCGGATTCAGCGGCACCCTTCATAGGACCTTCATCGCCACCCATGCGCTTTCTCATTTCTTCCATGCGCTTCTTCATCAACTCTTCCTGTCTTTTCATTCCTTCGGGAGTGGCATAATTAACGATCCGCTCAACAATACCCTGCAGCATCTTTTCCGGGTCAGGGACCGGGATAATGAAGAACTGCTCGTTTTCAATCCCCTTTTTGAGTATCTGCGCCAGCTCGACGGGGTCTATCCCAAAAGAGTAATGGTAATGCATATACTCGATTGTTTTTTCATTGGTGTTATACCCGGTGTTTTCCAGATGCTTGGGTCGGGTATATGATGCTTCGGCGATATTTGACTTGATACCGCCCGGGCACAGGCAGGATACGCCTATACCATAAGGCTTGAGCGCCTGTAAGTAACTCTCCATGAGATTATTGACCGCGGCTTTGGCAGCCGAGTAAGGAGCGGTCGTGGAACCTCCCATGAAACCTCCCATCGAGGAAGTCGTGGCGATATAACCGCCCTTACCGGCCTGTATCATGCGCGGCACGAATGTCACCATACCGTTGACGACGCCGCCAAGGCAAACTCCCATAACCCAGTCATAATCTTCAAATGTCGAGGCTTCAGCCGGACCGAAGGCATTAACACCCGCGGTATTGAATAACATCTGAGGCGGACCCCCGTATACCTTCTCCACCTCGTCCGCGGCAGCCGCATATGCCTTGCGGTCGGTAATATCCAGTTTGATTGTGTGGATATCAACCTTTTTATCACGGAAATACGCCTTTGCCTCGTCCAGATGGTCCTGGCGGATATCCGCGATGACAATCTTGCAGCCCGCTTCTGAAAACACCTTTGCCTGACCGAATCCGGCACCGGAAGCCCCTCCGGTAATAAATAAAATTTTACCAGCAAAATCTTTCATATTTTCCTCCTTAGTATCTCTAATTAGCGTAATATAAATGGCAATCTATTACAAATTCTGATATTACTCCTTTCGTAATCGTTTCATTCAGTCCTGTTTCATAGCTTCCAAGCAGCCATTCCAGCAGCGCGGGTATTCAGGTTGTGGAATTTTTTCATATAAGGTACTATAGACTATCACTGTAGAGCAAGAATTATATCTTAAACGTTTTTACTAATTATTTTACTAAGAGGCCGGATTTCTAATACGCTCAATATCAACCACTTATTAAGATAACTATTAACATTAACAATCTTTTCATATTTGAAATCCGGAAAGTTTCTTCTATAGAATATACAAGTATACCGGTCATTGTATAATATCCTGAAATTCTATAGAGATGATTAGTACACAGAAATAACACTAAGGAGAAAAAACGTGGCAGGAAATATTTCAAAAATCACGGTACTCGACCCCAGAGGACAGCCAACCGGCATCTTCGGACGGCGGCTGGACGTTGATTCACCCATGTTCGCTATTCACGACCCCGTATACCAGCCGAGAGACACGGCTGAATCCCTCGGGGCCATGAAAATGGCGCCGCGACTTGTTAGCCTGGAAGGCAAGACCGTCTACCTTATCAACACCGGTTTTGCCGGCGGCAAGGAGTTCATGGAAGAAGTTCAGGGATGGTTTACGCGTAACCAGCCCTCGGTGAAGACCGAGTTACGCCATAAGAAGACCAGCATGTTCACCGACGACCCCGAGCTGTGGGCTGAAATCAAGAAAAATGGTGACGCCGTTGTCTTCGGCGTCGGCGGCTGAGACGGCTGTTCGGCGAGTATCGCCGAGTTTTCCCGGACGATGGAGCACGACTACGGCGTGCCTTCAGCCCCCATCGTCACCGCCCGTTTTGCGGACTATGTGCAGCGTGACGGCCGCAGTCACGGCATGAACCTCCGTTATAGCTTTCCGCCCTACCCCGTCGGCTGGGTCTCCCGTGAAACTTTGCACGGATACGTCGAGGGCAACGACCCGGTTTCCGGCGTACCCCTCATGGAGGAAGTTCTCTTCGCCCTGACCCAGCCGCTGACGGAAGCGGAGAAGAACTACAAGGCGGAAAAGAGGCCGGAGCATCCGCGCCTGCTCGAACCGGCCACCGAGTCCGAACTTCACCGGCTGTTCCTGGAAAGCGGCTGGACAGACGGTCTGCCTATCATACTGCCGACCGAGGAACGCGTGATGGAAATGCTCACCGGCACCGACCGCAACCCCCAGGAGTTCGTCGGCATGATGTCCGTTACCACCCACGAGGAGAGACTCCAGTACACGGTAGAGAAAGTTGCGGCCATCGCCGTTATGGCCGGGGCCAGGCCGGAACACTTTCCGGTCATCCTGGCGCTGGGTGCCTCGGGGCGACCCTCCATGCCCAGTTCGACCACTTCCTTCGCAAGCATGATGGTGGTCAACGGTCCCGTTCGCAACGAAATCGGCATGAATTCCGGACTCGGCGCCTTGAGCCCGGTCAACTACGCCAACTCCGTTATCGGCCGCGCCTGGACGCTGATGAGCATTAACTTCGGGGACATGCGGCTCGGCGCTACCTTCACAGCCAGCACCGGAACCACCATTAATTACAACAACATGTGCTGTGCCGAGAACGAAGAAAATAGTGTTTGGGAGCCTTTCCACGTGCGTAAAGGCTACAAGGCCGGGGAAAGCACGGTCAGCCTTTTCCGCGGCTGGACTGTCATCGGCTTTAACACCGGCCCCGCCCAGCGGATGCTGGAGGTCGTGAAAAGCATCAGCGGTCCCTTCGGCGGCTCGTTTACGTTCGTCATAGACCCTCTGGTAGCCAAGGGCCTTAAGGAAGAAGGCTACGACGACCCCATGAAATTCAGCGAGTGGCTCGTGGATGAGATAAATCCCCGTTTCAAGCGCCCGGAGATGATGAACCTCGTCGTCGTCGGCGGGGAAATGAACCCGATGTGGGTCGTCACCGATTTATCCTATTTCCAGACAACGTCCATAGACCCGTGGATTCCTAAAGCAGGAATTAAAAAAGATGCCAGACCGCTGCGGATGCCGGTGGACATTGCCTGTGCCGACGGCTCCTGCGGGATTTCCCACTAGACTCAGTGAAAAATATACGTGGTTATTGGGAGTAGATAATATGGAACATGTTGAAGGAAAAGTAGCTTTTATCACCGGCGGCGCCAGCGGTATCGGACTCGGCATCGCCAAGGTATTCGCCAGAAACGGCATGAAGGTAGTCATCATAGATTCGCGCCAGGACGCCCTGGATGAAGCGATGGCCTATTTCAAGGAAAACGGCGGCGAAGTCCACCCCTTCAATCTGAATGTAACGGACCGCGAAGCTTACGTTAAGGCTGCTGACGAAGCGGAAGCCGTCTTCGGGAAGATACACGTGCTGGTCAATAACGCCGGCGTAGGTTCCGGCGGTGGCCCGACGGAGAAATTGACTTACAAAGACTGGGACTACAGCATGGGTGTCAACGTGGGCGGCGTTATCAATGGATTGGTAACGATTTTACCGCGTATTCTTAAGCACGGGGAGGGCGGTCACATTATCTCCACGTCCTCGACGTGCGGCCTTATGGGCTCGAGTAACTTCACTATCTACTGCACTACCAAGTTCGCGGTGACCGGCATGATGGAATGTCTGGCATCGGAGCTCCAGGACAGAAATATAGGGGTTTCCGTGCTGTATCCCGGGCCGACGCAGGGCAACCTCGGCTTGTCCTCTTTTGTGAACCGCCCCGAACATCTCAGGAACGAGGGAGAGACCTGGCCTCCTAAAATGCCGCCGCCCCCGAAAGACGGTCAGCCCCGGCGCCCGCCCGGGGACTTCAGGGTTGTAATGATGGACCCGGTAGAGACCGGCGAGCGCGTTTTACGGGCTATCAGGCGTAACGACCTCTTTATCCACACCCATCCCGAGTTCACGAAAGGTTATATCGCGCGTCACAACGCTCTTATCCGGGCTGTCCCCGATGAGCCGCGCAACGAAAAGCGATGGGAAATCATGAAGAATTTCGGGACTATCATATATAACGATATCTATGATAAACAGAAACAGGTAGGCCCGCCGGACTGGTAAACGGACTGATATCTACACAGTATAGCTACAGGTTAAAAAGACCCGCTTCAGAAGCGGGTCTTTTCTTGCGAGGACACCCTAATCGTATGTCATTAAGCTAAAACAGACCAGGTATACACATTTTTAGTCTTGTACTTAAATCCGGTGGCATTGACCAAATAAGATATTTACCATCTGTATTTAATACCCTGCTTGCTTGCCAGACATGTTGTCGATTTTAACCTTGATAACGCTCACTTTCTCTAGTTCTCCCTCTGAGAAGTCATACCGATTACCTCCATAATGCTCCGTAATTACATTGAGCGCTGCTGACTTCTCATGCAGGTCTTCTATCAAAAGGGCTGTACCAAACCCAATGATGCTCCGATATTTAGCACCCCACCTGCAGGGACGTTCTTCCGGTTTTGTTATTTCATGATCAATATCCATCTCAAAACAAACCTTGGGATTATCCCTGATAATGTCCATTTTCTTACCATCCGTAGCACAATGGAAAAAGAGGCAATTATCCTTATAACCAAAATGCATGGGAACAATATAAGGGTTATCATTTTCCGAAAGACCAATCCGACAAATTTGTGCCCGCTGGATTAAGGCTTCCAATTCCCCGGTTTCCTTGACTTCCAGTTCATTTCTCCTCATTTATTTCTCTCCTTTTTTCAGAGGCACATAATTCCTGGCAATATACATTTACCATATTCTTGACTTAAAGGGATTAAACTTGCAGAGGCTAGCAGGGAATTGAAATGATCCAGGTGATAATGAAGCTGTTATTTCGCTTCGTTTATATCGGCGGACTCGGATGCACTTAGTAAAATGCTATCATCGGCAAGCTGCTCTCCGCTGGCCCGTTCGAATGCCGTCAGCAGGTCAGGGACGGTGATATCACGCCTCTGCGTACGGTTCATATCGACTATCGTTTTGCCCTTGTGCATCATTATCAGTCTATTCCCATAACGTAATGCATGCTCCATGTTATGCGTAACCATGATAGCGGTTATCTTCTCATTGGAGACAATATTTTCCGTAATCTTCAGTACTATTCCTGCCGTGTTCGGATCCAGTTTAGCTGTATGCTCGTCGAGAAGGAGCAGGGAAGGCCTGCTTATCGTGGCCATTACCAGTGCCAGTGCCTGTCTCTGCCCTCCGGAGAGAGTGCCCACAAGGGTATTCAACCTGTCTTCCAGTCCTAAATGGAGAGGTGCCAGAATTTCACGGAAGTACTCCAGACGTCGTTTCGTCGTGGCTATTGAGAGCCCTCTGGAATGCCCCCGCGCTATCGCAAGAGAAAGGTTGTCACCTATGGTCATCTTGGCCGCAGTCCCTATATGGGGGTCCTGGTATACCCTGCCGAAATACTGGGCGCGCTTGTGCTCGACGAGATTCGTTATATCCCTGTTATTGATAATAATACTGCCGCCCCTGTCGGGTGGATACACTCCAGCTATGATATTGAGCAGAGTTGTTTTTCCAGCTCCATTACTGCCGATAACGGTGATAAAATCACCGACATTAATATCGATATTGATATTATCAAGCGCCTTCACCTCATCAACGGTACCGGTGGCAAATTCTTTATTAACTTCCTTGAGCCGTAAAAGAAATTGAGTTTCACTCATGAGATTATTTCCCTTTACATCCTTACCGCCGGTGGTATCCATTCACGCCGTAACTTTTTACGTATAAAAGGAATTGATAAGGCTACGATAACCAGCGCTGCCGTAATTAGCTTTAAATTAGTTGGCGGCAATCCTAATCGAAGTGCAATACCAATGAATAATCTATAGACGAAGGCCCCTCCGAAGACGGCCAGGAGTATAGCCGTAACCCCTTTGGGCCGGAATAGCCCCTCCC
>CAYYVO010000105.1:0-6991 GCA_964475175.1 uncultured Dehalococcoidaceae bacterium
CCCCCCCTTCCACCCCTCCCATCTGTCCGGCGTCCTGACCTGCAGGGTATATTCCCCCTTTTCCTCGCCCTCACCCAGGTATTTGAACATACGGGTCTGACACCCGTGTGAAGCATGAACGAGCTTCGATTCCCCGTGTCCGTCGCCCTGCAGGTATATCGAATACGGGCCGTATTCCGCCTGCATCCTTTTTATCTCACCGGCAATGATATCCGCAGCTTCGTCCCAGCTGATTCTCTTGAACTTACTCTTCCCCCGGTTCTGCGGGTTTCTCTCGCCATCGGGGTCCCAATCAACCCTCTTCAACGGGTACTTGATACGGTTGGGGGAATAAACCCGTTTTTTATAGGCGAGGCCGTGGGGGTTCGGTAGCGTCTTTAGCCGTGACTCGAAGACCTTCCCGCGCGCTTCAATCTGCCACTGCCCGATTTCTTCGGGCGTGTACGTCCTGTCATAGTGTAGGGGTCTTATCCTGAGTATCCTGCCGTCTTTAGTATCGATATTGGCAGCGCCTCCACCCTGAGCAAAGGAGTGAAGCGACAATCCTTTGATAAATGTCTTCTCCGATTTTCCCGGGAGTGAGGCCTCTCCTGGTTTTTCAATCATGCAAACGTTCTCCCACTGGAATATCTATCCTGTTCCGATTGTAATATTTGCAAATTCCAGTAGGCTAGATTTGATGGACTTCCCCGGTGGCCTTGTTTTTCCAGTAGCCGCGGTGCTGCAGCGCCCATTTAAACTTGATGGCCCCGGGACGCGGACAATCGTTAACGCAGCAGCCGCCATACCAGCACTCATCGGGATGCAGTACAATCGGCGGTTTGCCTTTCTCGGGGTGGGGCAGATAAACGTCTATCTGGCATACTTCCACACAATGGTTGCACCCGTTGCAGATATCCGGATTAAAAACCACCGGACTGCTCGGTGTGGTAACATTCGGTATAGCGATTACTTTATCCTTTGACATCTTTTCCTCCAAAAACCGGTTCGTTTACAAGGTATGTTTTAGTTTGAGACTTATTATTTACCCTTATATACGCCGGTGTAATCTTTATTATATGCTTCATATTGTTTTTTCATATCTCCCCAGAAGGTCAGCGGCAGTTCCCCGGTTTTAGCCTTGCCGTTTTCCAGCTTAATCGTGAGGAACTTGTTCCACTCCGGCGGGTCCATAGCCGGATAGTCTATCCTCTGCAGACCCAGCGGGAAACTGCTGGCCTTGCGGGCCATCATAGCCTGAACGATGATTTTAGCGTTTTCCAGCATACTCAAGTCTTCCAGGCTACGCATCAGCTTATGGGGGTCCAGGGCGAACAGTAACGGCACCGATTCTTCTTCGATTTTCTTGAGGGCATCCAAACCCATGTTGAGGAGAGATTCGGTCTTGAATTCGCTGACATAGTACTGCATGGCCCGGGCGATACCGGCATGCAGTTCCTTCCACTCCATGCCGCCGCTGCGTTTGACCGGGGCATAAACCCGGGCTTTCTCCCGGTCGACCTGTTCGCGGGATATCTTTGATTCACCGACCTGCTGCGCATAGGCCGCGGCTTTCCGTCCGGCATACCTCCCGGTGGATGCCGCATAGCTGTGGTCTTCGGGCGAGAACATCTGTGTCCCGGCGGCATACAACCCGTCGAGAGTGGACTTCAGGTTCCAGTCGACTAATATACCGCCGCCATATCCGGACTCCCGCCACTGCGGCAGGCTGTTTCCCTCGATAAATTTATAGCTCTGGAGCAGGTCCCTGCTCTCGTCATAGCCGGCTTCGTTGAAAGTATCAATGATGATTTTCGTGGTGGATTCTTCGCCAAGCATCAGGTTCCAGGTAGCCCTTCTTTCTACGTCCGCCATGGACGGGAAATCGCCGTAGAACGGCAGCGCGTATTCACCCTTGAGGACGCCCTCCCGTACCGCGTTCTCGATTTCCGGAGATCCGACCATGGCCCCCGCATCCTCCCAGCCCTGAATCGGATACGGCAATCTCTTGCCGTTGGCATCGACGAGGGGGACATTCTCATAGCTGGCGTCGCCGGCACCGGTATACCACTTATGCTTGAGTCCGGTGGCTATACGCAGGACGTTGCTGCTTTCCATCTTGGTCAGCTCCGCCCCGGCCTTCCAGGCCATTACAGTGCCGTCGCCGGTAGTGGTACGGGACATCATGTTGGAATATCCGCCCAGCTCGGTGCTTATCAGCCATATCGAGCCGGCTCCCGCGGTGGCCAGGATGGCTGCTTTGGACTTGAAAATCATAAACTCACCGGTACGGTTGTTAACGCCGGTAGCCCCGATTACCCGGGCGCCCTGCTCTCCCTTCTCGGTAAGCAGGCTGGTAACCATCACGCGGTCGAAGATTTTTACACCCAGGCGTTTGCATTCCTTTTTCAGCGCGGGTTTGAAAGTGCTCCCCCAGACCCGTATCACGACGTTGTTTCTTACATCGTTCTTTCTTCCGGCCTCGGTTAATGCGCTTTCTTTACCAGCCCCGGGCAGGTAGCTGTGGAACCAGCCATAACGCGGAGAAATCATCAGTTTGGTCTTCTCATCCCGGCCTATCGCGCCGACATACTCGTCCTTGGCGTCCCTGATTTTACCGCCCATCTGCTCCATTTCCAGCAGGGTATCGTAGTCCTCGCGGCACTGTATCTGGAGGCCTATGCCGTTACAGTAGGGACGGTCTGCCATGTGCGCCGCCCATGTATCCGGGTCTACATTCGATAACGGATTGGCGGGGGCATCACACCAGTGGTCGCACCCCGGGCCGCCGGCGCCGCTCCTGATGGTATCACCCTTTTCCGCCAGGGCTACGTTTAAACCCTGCCTTGCGGCGCTGATGGCCGCCCAGCAGCCGGCGATACCGCCCCCGATAACCAGAACATCGGCATCGATTTCCTGCTCCTGCTCGAAGCGGATAGGATACGGCCAGTCCGGCGCGTGCCCCTGCTCTTTTAGATAATCATGCCATGTACTCAATTTCTCAACCTCCTTTATTACTTATCAGGTCTTTTGTTCTAACCTTAATATCTAATAAATCCACGCTGAATTTCAACTTTAATTAGGGTACCACCTTTCTTCCTAAAATGCCATGTCTAAAAATAGTTATTATAACCTGCAGGGCGGGCAGGTGGGACGGGTTAAATGGTAAACGTGATTTATATCATATCTATCAGGAAGCAGAAGCGATAGTATCCTATAAAGGACGACGGTTAATCTATCCGGGCAATGAGAATATACTTTGTATAAATACGCCGGTAAACGACTTTTTTCATAGTTGCCGCAGTAGCGTAAAAATATGTTACCTGACTATATATTCCCGGGAACCGGAGGATGAAATGAAAAAATGGAAGTGTACCGTATGCGGATATATTTACGACGAAGCCAGAGAAGGCATTCTATTTGAAGACCTGCCGGGAGATTGGATCTGCCCTGTATGCGGAGCGCCAAAGTCGGCTTTTGTCCTAATAGAAGGAGAAGCCGTAGATAAAAAGGGTAAAACCACGGTCGCGGAAAAAATTGTCGAACAGCTGGCTGCTTATGGAATACGACGAATATACGGTATCCCCGGAAATTCAAATTTACCCCTGGTAGATGCCATACGGAAAAATCCCGAAATAGAACTAATTCTTACCAGGCATGAGCAGGCGGCAGCATATATGGCTTCGGCTCACGCTAAATTAACCGGGGAGATTGGGGTCTGCTTGTCTATAGCCGGTCCCGGGGCAACCAATCTTATTACCGGACTCATAGATGCAGCCACGGACAAGGCACCCGTTCTTGCCCTTCTGGGACAGGTCCCGGAAGTATTCCTTGGTAGTGAATCATTGCAGGAAATAGCCGAGGTGCCTATTTTCAAGACTTTTTGTGTTTATGCGGAGACTGTAGGTAATCCGGGGCAGGCTTTACAGGTGGTAAATCACGCTATACAAAAAGCCTATTCAGTTCCCGGTCCTGCGGCTTTAAGCTTGCCCACGGATATTCTGTCCGAGTCGCTCGACGATGCGGTTTGGGAACCTGAAAAACATATTTTCCGGCCTGATCTCTACCCGGGTGATGACATTGATGCAGCGTTCCGAATGATAGCGAAGAGCAAGCGTCCCCTGCTTTTTGCCGGATGGGGCGCGCGACAATGTGGCACTGAACTTCTTGACCTGGCTAAAACCATTGGTGCGCCTATAGTCACTACCTCAAGAGCCAAAGGAATCGTTCCTGAATCTAACGAGCTTGTCCTTGGTGTGCTCGGTTCGATAGGAAACCGCTTTGCTCCGAAAATCGTTGCACAATCCGACCTGATAATTATTCTGGGGAGCGGATTCCGGCAGAGGCACCTCGTCCCCAATGCTGATATTATACAAGTGGATACCGATGCATCCAGAATCGGCAAGACCTTCCCTGTCAAATTAGGCTTCGTTAGTGATGCCGCCCGTTTTGTGCAGATGCTCAAGAAAACTGTCTCACCCCGTAAAATAGAGTCCGGCTTCATGGATGCAATCACGAAAGCGAAAGCCGAATATCAAGCCATTCTGAATGAAGACGCTGAAAATAAAAAACGGCCTATTTATCCGGGGGCTGTCATCCAGGCAATGAAAAGGCAGGTCGCGGATGATGCATTGATATGCTCCGATGTAGGTGACCATACGTACTGGTTTTACAAACGATTTGTCTGCGAGAAACAGCAAACCCTCCTCTGTGCCAACATGGCGGGTATGGGATTCGGAATTCCTGCGGCGATAGCCTGCCAGTTTGCCCAGCCCGAGCGCCAGGTGGTTGCTATTACTGGAGACGGAGGCTTCGGAATGGTCGGAATGGAAATCAGCACCGCTGTGAACAACAAACTTCCCATCACCGTTATTGTTTTTCATGATGGTAAGTTAAAGAACATAAAGAAAGAACAGGAAGAAAATGGTTTTCCTGAGTATGGCGTAAGCTTTTCTAACCCAAATTTTGCTGACATGGCTTCATCCTGCGGTGGATTCGGAATACGAGTTGAAGAACCCGAGAAGCTGGATGACGCTATCAGACAGGCCCTGGATTCTCATCTTCCTGCCGTTGTTGAGGTGATGGTAGATTCCAACGAATATATTGCAGCTGTTCATGGCTAGATGAACTCACAGGTTAGTGTTGTTTGTTTGATCAATACAATGGAAACCTGGAATTGACGTGCTTCCTGTTCTTGAATAGAATGAACGTGCTGTAATAGCGCTTTACAAAGCTCTGAGTTTAGCATTATCTAACATGTATAAAAAATGCGGGATTCGCATCAAATAGAGGGAGGTTCAACATGGCTGATAAGGGAAAGCCGACTATAACGGTAACACCTGGCGGTCCATACGTGGTGAAAAACATTGAGAATTTAAAAAATTCTAAAGGAGAAGGCCTTAAAGCAGACCCAATGATGAGGTTGTGCCGGTGTGGCGGTTCGAACAATAAACCCTACTGTGACGGAACCCACATGAAGATAGGATTGGCCGACGAGAAGGAACCCGACCGTGTGCCGGATAAAATGGATACTTACGAGGGACAAAATATTACGATTCATGATAATCGCGGTGTTTGTGCTCACCGGGGAAATTGCACCGATAATGCGCCTAAAGTTTTCAGGACAGGCGTGGAGCCGTGGATAGACCCTGATGCCCAGGATGCAGAGGAGACAGCAAGGGTAATCAAAACATGCCCATCAGGGGCGCTTAGCTATACCAGGGACGGAGTTTTGTCTAAAGATTGGGACAATGAGCAGGGCATCATCGTTTCCAAGGACGGGTCATATGATGTGCGAGGGTACGTAGAATTAGATGACCCTGATGGCAGTAGGCCAGAATCAAAAGAGCACTATACACTTTGCCGCTGTGGCCATTCTAAGAATAAACCTTTTTGTAACGGACAACACTCGTATGTAAAGTTTGAAGACCCGAAGAATTGACTTTCGGGCAGGTTTAGAGCAAGAGCAGTTACTGATTAAATTTTAATAGCAAATGTGGTTTATATGAGAAAATGCCTCGTTTGTCATTAAGCTATACCACAAATTATATAATTATATAAACCATCTCATGATCATCAAAAAAGGGCATATATCAGATATCACAATATGCCAATCAGCCTAATAAACGACACTTTTTCACTTCGTGGTTTCATGCCCGGTATCCAGGTGTTAAATCCGGCGCACCTTTATTAGAGTAACAACAGACACATAAAGAGTAACGGTGAATAACTCCATAAAATACTTGATTAAGATATCCCTGATATTTCCAGCTTGGCTGAATACCTCAATCTACTGTATAGTATAATGCGAAGCACACGAAAAGGAGGTAGGCATGAAATGGCAATTAAAGAAGAGTTAACGGGCATTGTCGGAGCGAAGAATGTCGTGGATGATTTTGAAAAGCTTGAACCGTACTCCAGGGACTACAGTCTGAGCGCCCCGGGTATGCCGAGTTATGTGGTAAAGCCGAAAAACGCAGACGAAGTTCAGAGAACGGTCCTGCTTGCCAATGAAAAGAAATTACCGGTTATACCTTTAAGCTCCGGTGTCCATTTCCGTGGAGATACAATTCCGGTCCAGGGTGGAATAGTATTAGATTTAAGCGGGATGAACCGGATTTTAGCTATCGATGAACGAAACAGGATGGCGAGAGTCGAGGCTGGTGTAACCTGGGAACAACTGCAGCCGGAACTTGAAAAGCATGATTTGATGGCATTAGCCCCCCTGCTCCCGCACCCCCGGAAGTCGGTCCTGACAAGCCATCTGGAAAGAGACCCTGTTTGCATCCCCAAGTTCGAGTATACCGATAACCTGGTCACCGTCGAGGTAGTATTACCGGAAGGAGAAATATTTAAAACCGGCTCGGCGAGTGTACCCGGGTTCCCGGATAAAAGTTTCGCGCAAGGTGTCAATCCTTCAGGTCCCGGTAATGTAATGTGGACCCGTCTGTTGCAGGGTGCCCAGGGAACCCTGGGGGTCGTAACCTGGGGGCAGTTCAAAATAGAGTACAGG
>CAYYVO010000106.1:0-6940 GCA_964475175.1 uncultured Dehalococcoidaceae bacterium
GCTTTATCGGGATTACCCGGACCTCAGCGAGGGGGAAATGACCAAGCTCCGAGCGGCGCTGGTACGCCGGGACACGCTGGCTCGCGTCGCCAGGTCCATCAGCCTCGGGGACTTTCTTTACATGGGCAAGGGGGAGGAATCGAGCGGGGGTCGGAACAAGCCGGCAAACATGGCGGGGGCAGTGGAGGCGCTGATTGCGGCTGTTTATCTTGACCGGGGAATGGCAATTACGCGTGATATCGTGCTCAAATTGCTCGAAGGGGAATGGACCAAGGCAATTGAGTATGGCACCGGTGCCGACTATAAATCGAGGCTGCAGGAGTTACTGCAATCAAAGAGTCAACAAGCGCCGGCCTACCGTTTGCTGGCGGAGGAAGGCCCTGACCACGATAAAAGGTTCACGGTAGAAGTAGTGACCGATGATAAAGTGCTGGGCAGCGGTACCGGCAAGAGTAAAAAACTGGCTGAAAAAGAGGCCGCCCGCGTGGCACTGGAAAGTTTCGGGGACCACTTTACGGAATAGGTTCTTTTTGCTAAACTTCTTTTAAGGGTACCTCCGGTACGCTAAAGAGGTGTTATTATGGGTAGACGTGATAAAAGGCATAGAGAGCCGAAAAAGATTAAAAAGGATGCCAAAAAAATCAACCCGGTCACCATCATGACGACACCCCCTCCTGTTGAGGTAATCAAGAAAGCACGGAAGAAGGAAAGGGAAGAAGAAGAGGAATAGCCCTTTTGCAGGAGGGCTTGGAGAGCCGGGAGCGGGTGTCGATGACTGACCAGGCCTTATTGCGGGCAACGGTTCACGGGCGTGTGCACGGGGTGTTTTACCGCGCCTCCGTGGAGAGGTGGGCCAGGCAGTTTAACCTGACTGGTGAGGTGCGAAACCTCCACGGCGGTACGGTGGAGGTCAGGGCGGAGGGCGAACGGCTTCAGCTGGAAAAACTCCTTGATTATCTCAAGAAAGGGCCGCCGGCCGCACGGGTCGATAGAGTGGAAACGGAATGGGCGGAGTACACCGGTAACTACTCGGGATTTGCCGTCCGATACTAGTCCGCTACTATTTGGTTTTTACTTCCTGTAAACCATAATAGCGGTCTGTTTTAAGAATTCGAATCAAAGCCTCGGGTGAGGTATGGTACGTATCTCCATCGCGTAACTGACTAAGTTCGCGGCCTAGCTCCTCAAGTTCGATAGCCTTGTTGCCGTTACGCAGGAAGAACCGGAAAATGCTTTCCAGAATCGGCAGCCGTTCGTTGATAAAATCGGGAGACTGTGCGCAGCACTTATGAACGGTAGTGATAAGTGCTTCCGGAGTGGGTTCTTTTTTTGCGTCTTTAACCTTAAGGGCGCATTCCCGGCATAAATAGTCCTTGATAAGGACGGAAACCGAGCGATTATTTTCCGTAAACCAGTCCAGGGCAATCGCCCAGTGAGTCTTTACCCGTTCGATAACTTTTTCTTCCTTATCCATAAAACAACCTGCCCGGATATATTTGACTATGCTTCAAGCTCAACCTTGACCGATTTTATGAGGTCAAGATAGCCTATCTTAAGCCCAAGCTCTTCGGCCACTTCACGGTCGACTTCATACGGCTCGCCTATAAAGACTTTATCGAACTCCTCGACCTCACCCTGGCAGGGCTCTTCCCTTACGGTGAACTTCTGTTTCGCTTCAACTATACCAAGGTCGAAGGGGAGAGTAAAATAGAGGTCAGCCAGCACTTTATCTATTCCGAGGTCAAAAAGGCTCTCCCAGCCGCCGGGGGTATCCCCGTGGTACTTGCTGCTCGGCAGCAGGGAAAGCAGGTTGGTAATGCTAAAACTGCCCGAACCGTTATGAGTCTTTAACGGGGCCACGGTTATCAGGTAATCACTGGACAGTATGACATTGGGTACCCAGAACGTAGGCATGGCAAAGGGCTTGGGCAGCGGATTATCCACTTCAACGAAGATGCAGTCTTTAACGTCCAGGGTAAGAACCCTGGGGAAATCATAGCCGAGTGCCTCGTATATGGGGCGGGTGGGGACACCACCGGGGGTGCCTTCCAGCAGCAGGATATCGGCATCGCTGACGCGCCTTATGCTGGAGATGATTGCGGCCAGCATATCGGCGCTGGTAGTAACAGGATAAGGCAGAGGGTAAGAGGCGCTGGGTTTAATCAGGACGCGTCTTGCCCTGGATACCACTGATGGTACTTTAAAAACAAAATCCGAGGCTTCAAAAATCAATCTTTCCTCCTCAGGGAAATATGAAGATTCTGAATGCCGTTGCCATCCGGACTCGGAATCATGGCCAGGAGGGTGCGTGTCAGCAGGTCTTTGAGTGACGGATTGATGGGGACGGAAGCACCATTAACAATCAGGTCTACATCATTTTCCCTGCGTTGAACTAGCATTGTTTTTTCGATTAGGTCGGCTATCGCGGTCACATCGTCACGGGAGAACTGGGGTACGTTTACATCCAGCGGCTCATCGGTGACGACGGCCAGCAGCTGCGTGGGGTCGGACACCAGGTCATTACCCTGTTCGCTGCGGTGGACTTCAATCTTGGGATAGTTGCTGCTTTTGAATCCCTCCGTCAGGATTAAATCATAGTCCCAGTTAACAAAGCTGGATATCTCCTGCGGGTCGAAATAATTATCGATACGCCGGTAGATAGCCAGGTGGTCCAGCGAATTGAGAGCCGACAGCTCACTACCGGCCTTGGTAAAACGCCAGGTATCCTTGGAGGCGGTATCAAGGTCATCAGCGTGGTGGGAATGTTTTACAATAGCCACCTTATGACCGCGCCGCTTCAACTCGGCGATGAGGCTTTCCAGCAGCGTAGTCTTGCCGGAATGTGATTTGCCAACAATCGAAATAATAGAACGCATATAATTCTCGAATATAATAATCCTGCTAGACGCTGACTTCTTCGTTCCAGTCGAGCATAATAGCCAGGACGGTTTCGCCTTTCTTTATCTCTTTCTTGTCTTCGGGGATAAGCACCAGTCCATTTGCCAGGCTCATGGATGATAAGATACCGGAGCCCTGCGGGCCGGTAAGCCGGGCATGGTACTGCCCGTTGCGTTTCTCGATAATAGCCCTGTCATAAACGCGTCGTCCGGCGTTGTTTTTAACATTATCTTCCAGGATTGCGTTTACGGTCGGGCGGGTGATATTCTTCTTGCCCATCATTTTCAGCAGGGCAGGTCGTACAAAAAGCTCGAAGTTTACCATGCAGCTGACTGAATTGCCGGGTACTCCCAGATGGGGAACATTCTTTGTTTGCCCGGATTTATCTTTGCCTTTTATCTTACCAAAAGCCAGAGGCTTTCCCGGCTTGACGCGGACTTTCCAGAAGACCATCTCGCCGTCTCTGGCCAGGATATCTTTCACCATGTCGTAATCGCCCATGGAAACGCCGCCGGTGGTCAATAACATATCGGCATCCTTTGCCTGGCTCAGCTTGGCAACCAGGTCTGCTTCATTGTCCTGGGCTATTCCCAGTATTTTAGGGATAGCCCCGCAGCTCTTTACCAGGCTGGCGATGCTGTAGGTATTGCTATCGTGTATCTTTCCTTCGGGGAGGGTTTGGTCAACGGAGACCAGCTCGTTGCCGGTGGAAAGAACGGCCACTACCGGGCGTCTGATAGCCTTTACCCGGCTGTATCCCACCGAGGCCATCAGACCTATTTCAGACGGTCTGATGACAGTGCCTTTCCTGAGTACTGTAGCGCCACTGGCAATGTCCTCTCCGGCCTTCCTGATATTGAGGTCGGTGCTGGCTTCTTTAAGGATACCGACCTGTATGGCAGGCTGGTCCGGTGAGGTGGCTTGTCGGTCTTCTTCATCGGTATTTTCAAATTGCACCACGGCATCGGCACCTTTAGGGACGGGAGCCCCGGTCATAATGCGTACGGCCGTACCCGGAACAACTTCCTGCTTGGAGATTGAGCCGGCCATAACTGTACCTATGACGCGGAGAATTTTAGGAGACTCAGCGCCGGTGCCCCTGGTATCTTCGGACCGTACGGCGTAACCGTCCATGGCGGAGTTATCCAGAGGCGGTACGTTGATATCCGATATTACATCTTCGGCAAGGACCTGTCCCAGAGAGTCCAGGATGGGGACTGTCTCTGCTTCCAGGGTATCTACCTCGTTAAGTATCTTTTCAAGTGCTTCTTCAACGCTTATCATGCTTTGTCAGCTCCCCGGGCAATCTTTCTGGCCCGTTTCAGGTCTTCTTTGGTGTTGATATTGAAGAAGCTCAGGTGTTCGGGGTCAAACCTGTTTACTTCTTCCGCTTCGATAAATTTCACTTTAACGTGGTCAAATAAATCGATGATGACCTTGCGGCCGCGCTTAAAAATAGTCTCGATAGGGGCGATGCAGTTCCTGGAGTAAACAGCATGAAGGGGTTCGTACAAATCATTAACTCGCGGCAGCACAAAGTCGAAACCATCTGAAGCCTCAATCATATATCCCAGTAAGGACTCGTTTAAAAACGGCATATCCGCAGCGACGACAAGGTTGTGAAAAGATGCTGACTCAACCAATCCGGTATAAATACCGCCTAAAGAACCCTGACCGGGCAAAATATCGGATGTAATTTTTATTTTTGGATTACTTGCCAGCGGTGTAAAGGTTCTCTCTTCTGCTGTAACTATTATAATATTGTCACTGAAAGAGTCGATACGGGATATTACCTGTTCGAGTAAACTTGTGTTGCCAACCTTTTCTAAAACCTTGTCGTATCCGAGACGTAAGCTCTTGCCTCCAGCTAAGATAATAGAAGTTATCTTCAACTTATATGCCTGTTTTTACGCGACCTTACCCCCCTATACGTTATTGTATCATAGATAGTCAAGAGCCGCTAGGGGATTGAGATTTATTTTTACCCCGGTGCGTAAAATTGCCTTTTAAAAAGGGTGGTCTTTCAACGGGTAGATTTTATAACGGGATACTCCCAGTTGGTGTTATCTATTATCATGTCAGCGATGTTTTCAGGGGGATATTCTCTAAGGTATTTACCCTGGGCCGGCAGGTACTTCTCGTCGTATTTCTGGAGTACTACTTCCGCGTCCCTCATCTTAGCCCGTTTCTTGCTTTCCTCGAAAGGGATATCGAGTAATACCTTATAGTCGATATGGGGCGCCAGCTCTTTCCTGAAAAGGAAAACGCCTTCAAAAAGGATGATGGTATCGGGCGTGAAGGAGTATTTCTTCTCTGTTTCGCATTTATCCGTTTGCAGGTTGAGGTGGTTTAATGTTACATTGTGTTCCCCGTTTTCACGTACGGGAATCAGCAACTTTTCAATGATACTATCTATATTAAAGCTTCTTTCGTAATAGTTATCAGCCTGGTTCTCTCCGGCATATCGAACTTTTCTGGGATTATGAAAGTCGTCGAGGTTTATTGTCTGAGTCTCATAGTTTCTGGAGATAAGGAACTCATTTAGTGCCCCGGCAAAAATCGTCTTGCCGGAGCAGTCGATGCCGCTGACGCCGATAACGAACGGCCTGTCTTTTTCTTTTCTACTTGCGACCTCGCTTAATATCTTCTCGAATACCGGCAGCCGTCTGTCGAAGATGGTCAGCAATTCATCGAAATTGTTAATATTGAAGTCAGCCTCTTCCGGCTCTTTTCCGCCGTACCCGAAGAGGATGCCCACGGAAAGTGAACCTGTCTCTCTGGCAGCATCGATATCATGGACTCTATCACCCACGACGGCGGCGGAACTGTTGATTTTATCCTTGATTTTGCGCACAAGTTCCGGCTTGGTGAGGTTGTTTTCCATGACGCATTCGGCATAATCGAAGCAATCGAGGATATTCAGCGCCGAAGTGACGATATCGAAATAATAGGGCGAAGCGTTGCTGTACAGGACCAGGCGGTAACCTCGTTTTCTCAGCGTTCCCAGCGTCTCCCTGACTCCGGGAAAGGTTTCCGCCGTTTCGTTGAATGTGTCTTTATATTCTTCGCGTGCTTTTTCTCTTACCTCCTCCCAAGTTAAATGACTTTCCGGAGGGGTAATGAACTGGTAAAGTCCGCCGCCCGAAGCCGAAGCCGATGGCAGCCCGAAGAACTTATTGATGTCTTGGGGACTGAAATTTACCGGCCAGCCAAGCCTGGTAAAAGCCCTCTTGATAGCCTCGTAGACGATTTCCAGCGAGGGGATAATCGTCCCGTCCATATCGAAGATAATGAGGTCTACGTCAGTCGGTTTTATCATCGAATTTTTGTCAACTGCTTCTATAACGCCGGCTCCAGCACGATAACCTGGGGGCTGGCCGGCAGGCTGTCCGCCTTGATTTCGACTTCGCTGACGCCTTCACGGGTTACGTTATTTTTACCCTCGAGGAAGGCGTCCACGTCTTTAATAGGAAAAGTCATCTTATCTGTGTTGTAATGCATGGGGATAATTACTTTAGCCTTGAGTTGCTCACAGACCTTGTCGGCGGCGGCAGCATCGATGGTAAAGAAACCTCCTACCGGTACCAAAAGCACGTCAACTTTGCCGATAGCGTTGACCTGAGCATCCGAAAGCGCATGGCCGAGGTCTCCGGCGTGGCAGACATTCATACCGTCGATATCAAAGCAGAATATGGTATTTTTACCTCTTTCTCCGCCGCCTTTATCGTCATGGGCGGTGGCAACAGCCCTGATTTTAATGCCTTTGGCTTCGGTGGCTGCTTTCACCACTTGGGGATTACCCCGGACGGCTGTAACGTTATTATGGTCACCGTGCTCATGACTAGTGGTAACGATATCCGCCGACTCGCTTATCTCACCGTGTTTCAATCCTTCTGATGTATGATAGGGGTCGGTGATAATACGAATGCCGGAACCCGTGGTAATGAGAAAAGCGGCGTGAGCCAGATGTTTTATCTTCATAATATTCCTCCTTGCGGTATAAGGTATTACTTGGCCATTGAAAGGATAAGGTTCACCAAGG
>CAYYVO010000107.1:0-1859 GCA_964475175.1 uncultured Dehalococcoidaceae bacterium
CCTCCAGCACGGCGCGGCGGATGCCTTTGTTAGCGGCCACACCCCCCTGGAACGATACCGGTCTGTCGAGGTCACGGCCGCGAATGACCTGGCCTTTGAAGTTGCGTATCATGGCAAAACACAGGCCGGCGACGATATCGTGTACCGGGGTGCCTACCTGCTGAAGGTGAATCATGTCGCTCTTGGCGAAGACGCTGCAGCGTCCGGCCACGCGGGGCGGGTGTTCCGATTTCAGGGCGACATCGCCGAACTCTTCGATGGGGATGCCCATGCGCGATGCCTGCTGATCGAGGAAGGAGCCGGTGCCGGCGGCGCAGACGCCGTTGAGGGCGAAATCGGCAACCTTAGGGAGAGCTTCTCCCGCTTCCTTTTTCAGGACGATAAGCTTCGAGTCCTCGCCGCCAATCTCTAGGATGGTCTGGACTTCCGGGTGAAAGCGGGTCGTCCCGGCTGCCTGGGCGGTAATCTCATTTACAAATGGTATGTCCAGAAGAGAGGCGATAAGCTGACCGCCGGTGCCGGTAGCCCCGGCCGCTGTAAATTTGTCCGGCGGGTATTTACTGAAAATATCTTCCAGGATAGAGAGGATTGTCTCTACAGGCTGTCCTCGGGTGTAGATGTATCTGGCTTCGATTATAGTATCGGCTTCATCAAGTACGACCGCCTTAGCAGTTACCGAGCCGACATCAATACCAAGTTTCATATAAAAAATCCCCGTTAAGAAATTTAAAGCTATTACTAAACAATGCTGTAATACAAGCTATATTGTCTATTATAAAGCGTGGAATAAAGGTGTGCAAACGGAAGGTGACTAATATGGGGTGTTGTGTTGGGTATTGAGATACTAGGAGTGCAAGAAATTGAATATTCGGGAAACGATTGAGTGTGGAGGATAATATTTTATCTGAAAAACAAGTTCCACATTGTACGTAATTGCTGTTTGCTTTAGCTTTCCAGAGCGGGCAGTTCGATGACAAATGCTGTCCCTTTGTCAGAAGGGCTCTTGGCGTATATCTTCCCTCCATGGGAGGTAATTATACCGTAGCTTATACTGAGACCCAGGCCGGTTCCTTCGCCGACTTCCTTGGTAGTGAAGAAAGGATTAAAGATAACCCCTAAATTCTCCTTGGAGATGCCGGGACCATCATCCAGGAATGATATATTGACATGACCGTTGACTTTCTCGCTTTTGATTTTCAAATTACCCCGGCCATTGGCATCGACCATCGCCTGCTCTGCATTAAGGATGATGTTCAGGAAAACCTGCTGCAGCTGGAAATGGTCTGCAAGCACTTCGGGGAGGTCTGGAGCGAAGCTGGTTTCTACGGTAATATTTTGCGTCCGGTGTTCGTAGGAGCGTAGATTCAAAACGTCTTCCAGGATTTTCGTGACCTGTATGGGTTCTCGCATCGAAGTGTGTTTCCTGGCGAAGGTCAGGAGGTTCTTCACAATCGCCGCGCAGCGCTGGGCCTCGGAGTTGATGGCAACCAGGTCTTCCTGCATCTCCCCTGAAGCCCCTTGCTGGGTTAGCAAGCTCGAAAGACCGATAATGCTGGTAAGGGGGTTATTCAACTCGTGGGCGACGCCGGATGCCATTTCGCCTACCGAAGCCAGCCGGTCGGTGAGATACAGCCTTTCCTGTTTTTCCCGCTCCTCGGTAATATCATGTGTGAAAATCAGGTATCTCTGGTTTTGCATTTTTACGATGCCGGCGGCAAAGATACTCTCGGAATCATCAATTTGGAGTCTGAACTCGAAAGCCAGGCTCTTTTTCTTGGTTTTAATCATAGTCGCGAGGGCTTCTGCCATCTCTTTTGCATGGATAACCTCGCTTAAAGGCTTATTTTCAACTTCTTTTT
>CAYYVO010000107.1:1869-6937 GCA_964475175.1 uncultured Dehalococcoidaceae bacterium
GGAATGGTTGCGATAATCTGGTCGATTAATTCGCGCTGGTACCTTAATGCCGATTCGGATTTTCTACGCTCGGTTACATCTCTGAGTGTAGCCAGGGTGCCAATCACTTTATCGTCATCTTTTACGACTACGGCATTAATCTCGATGTTCAGTAACTCGCCGTTGGAGCGGTACATCTCAACTTCATACGGCGGCACGTTGAGGCCGAGTACCCTGCGCATGAAATTCTTGGCAACAATGGCGATACTTTTCTTGGGCATAATCTTGGTTAGTGACCGGAAATTCTTACCAAGCAGCTGATCCCGGTCATACCCGCCGATATCCATTAATCTCTGGTTAATGTCGATTATTTTTCCTTTCTTATCTGTCAGCATGATTACATCGTTAGCCGATTCGAAAATCATGCGGTACCTTTCCTCTGATTTTCGTATCTTTTCCTCCATCTGCTTCCGTTCGGTGATGTCCGTCATAATTGAAATGAGGCACTCTTCGCTATTGACGATTATCGGCTCAGCGGAAAACAGGTGTGTACGTATACTTCCACTCTTATCGCGGAACTGGAATTCTTCATTATAAACCTGTCCTTTTTGCTTGAGAATGCGCAGCATCTTATTGCGGTCTTCCGGACCTAACCAGATACCGAGTTCGGTTGAGGTACGGTTCATGGCCTCTTCGCGGCTGTAACCGGAAATGCGGAAGAAACTGTCGTTAGCATCTACGGTTGTACCGTCTTTCATCCGAGATATGATGATTTGCTGGGGGCTGGAGCGAAAGGCCCGCGAGAATTTCTCCTCGGATTCACGTAGCGCCTGCTCCATATACCGTCGCTGGGTAACATCCTGGGCAATAATCTGGATGCCTACGGGCACGTTATTCTCACGGATAGGTTCAGCCATCATGGAAAGCCAGATTTTCTCTCCATCCTTCCGTATGTACTGTATTTCGATAGGTTCGGTACGTACTCCCTCTATCTTGGCTTTCATACGTTCTTTCAAGAGTTGAGAGGTATCATCATCGAACGTATTAAGTTCAAAGCCGTTTTTACCCAGGACTTCTTCGCGAGAGTACCCGGTAACCTCTTCACACTTTTTGTTGAAGTACATGATAACGCCCTGTAAATCAACGTTACATATCATAACAGGAGATTGTTCCGAAAGAGCCTGCAGCTTGTTACTGGAATCCGCAAGCGCCTGCTGCATCTTTTTACGCTCATTAAGTTCGGTTTTCAGGAGGGCCTTTTCTCTGGACTCATTTTCGGCTTTTCTCCGTTCCGTATCGTCATGGAGGAGTACCAGGTTTCCATTGATATACTGTCTATCGGAAATCTTAGATACATACATTCGATAGAAGTGCTGTTGTTGGTCCTGTCTTAGAGTAACGACCGTCTCGGTCAGACCGCTGTCGGAGATAATATCCAGCGAGTAGGCCCGCCTGGGTATCACCTGGCAGAGTTTTTTACCGATCAGTTCGGCCTTGTCCAGCTGCAGTATCAGCGAGGCGGCAGGATTAGTCTCCTGGATGCGATTTTTATCATTAAGGACGATGACACCTTCGCTAATGCTCATAAAGATAGCTTCGTATGCTATCGGCATGAGGTTGAGAAGCTGGGCGCGGGAAAGGCCCCATATAAAAGCCGCACCTGTAACGACAAAAGCCATCGGGGTAGGATCGATAGCTAATTTAGGGCCGATTTCCGCAATAAAAACATAATTGGCTATCCAAGGTACGAATGCCGCCAGCAGCAAGACTCTTACCTGTTTACGGAAAATAACCGAGGTCCGGAAATACATTTTGAAGAGGCTTATGGTACCGCCAAGCAGTAACACGTATGAATATACGGCGTGTACCCAGAACCAGGTATTGAAGGTAACGTTTTTAAGAGGTGGAAATACACTCGTATCAAGATATATTTCATTCCACATCAAGTGGTGCTGTCCGTTGGTCCATACCATAATCATGGTAATGACCGGAACAATAAAAAGCAGCGGAAGACCGCGTCGCAGCAACCATTTACCTCTCTCCACATACTTCATGGTAAATACCAGCCACATTACCGGAAGAGTGGTAATACCCACATAACCCATATTCATCCAGAAGACATGGAGGGTCAGATTCGTGCTGTTATGTTCGAAAAATGAACAAAGCAGCCACCAGACCAGAGCTGCCATCATCCATAAAAAGGCTTTTACTGCCGGCTTGGCCCGGTAAGGCCAAGCGCGGAGCATCACCATCAGCGTGATAATAAGCGAAATTGCGAGAAGAAAAACCGGGAGGAAATCAATAAAAGCTGTATTCATTTACGCATCTTTCCTGTGTACGCAACACTACCTATAAATAAAGCAAAAACGGTGTAAAAAATGCATAAAATTTTCGGTTTAATATATAAATATGTCGTATATTGTTTTATGTGAACAACTCTTTGGAATACGTAAAGACTTACGGTGATGCTATTGAGGTCTAAAAAGCAGGAAGGGGAAACCGTTATGCCCCTTAACAGTTTCCCCCACGTGCAAGGTAGGAGGAATTAATATGGTATACGCCCTATTAATCCTGACACTTTAATTATACAGGCTAAAGATTGGAGGAAAAATCGGCCAAAATACCTAAAATAATAAGAAATATTTAGAAGTATTACTGGAGTAGAATTCTGAGGTCTACGCGATAAGTACCAGACCCATCCTGATACCGTAGGGGACATCTTCCGGGGATGTCTGGCAACCGATGGAGTAGATATCCCAGCCGACCCGAGAGGCGATATTGAAACAGTCTATACCGACTGCTTCCATCGATGCCCTGGCTTTCAGGCGGTGGGGACAGGACTCCCCGGTGATAATAGCTTTACAATCTGTTTCCGGGCAGAAGAGGGCTTTACAGGTGCCGCTGCCGAATCCCAGAGCCAGATAGTAGCCGTCGTAAAAAGCCTCGGCTTCGACTTGTGCAATGACTTCATTGATGGTTCTTCGATATGGAGCGTCAAGGTTATTTTTATAAGCTTCTTCGCCAGCTATCTTACCCGAAGGTATTTTGATACCGGCCAGAATCCCGTAACGGAAATTCCTCAATACTCTGCGCACCTGGTCCAGGCTCATGGCGTAAGGAGGACAATTAACGTTGGTCCCGTAGCTGGAACACCTGGGATACATGCATTTAGCCCGCACTCTATCATCCACTACCACCGTCTCCGTGTGGACTATCTTGGCGTCCCAGGCCCCCAGTTCGACAGCCCTCTGACGGTATTTGGCTAAATCTTCCTGCAGTTGTTCTTCAGATATATTGCCGACCGGATTACGGACCATGGATACCGCCTCCTCGGCTTTTGTTGCTTAATTTAATACCACATAATTGGTTTGATGGCAAGATGTTGGAATGAATCTGAGTATTGAATACGCGTTTGTTTCCGTGAACAAATCGTTTAGTGAAGAGAGAAGTAGAGGTCCATGAGGATATTGAGCGTTCTCATGGAGTTCACCAGTGGCGCAGCGTCCGGACTGGAAGATGAAACGGCACCGAGTTGATTTTCCAGGTCTTCGGCGAGGCCGGAAATCATCTTGCGAAGGTCATCGGTATCATCTTTGCTGCTAAGGGCGTTCACTTCCTTGATAATTTCAGGTGTCGCCACGGATTTCAGCTGCTGGACAGCCATGGAGATGTTGAGGTCTTTCAGCCCCTGTAACACACCGCGTACCTGTTTGCCCTTTTCCTCTTTCGCCCGGTCCTGCGCTTCCTGTTCTTCCTGCTGCCGGGTGAACTGTTGGGAAAGGCGCATCAATTCGTCTAGTCCGCTCTCTTCATCGTCCATAGCCATTATTCCTGCGGAATATTTCTTTCGTTACAGTATACACCTTGAACTATTTAAACACAAAGGGGCAAAATATTGACAGTTAGAATGGTGACTGGACGTGACCGGCTGGATATCCTGTGGATTCTGTACAGGAGATGACCGACCTTATACTTATAATGTATACTGGTTATGCCATTGGTACAGGCTAACGCGGCTTTACGTTGCCGTTACCATGTTGCGCAGATATAATAGGAATGCCGCAAGATATTGAAATACAAAGGAGAAAGATATGGCCGGCGGATACATGGGAAAACTCTTGTTCGTGAATCTATCCACAGGTGAAATTAAAGAAGAAGCGCCCGACGAAGGTATTTATAAGGACTTCATCGGGGGATATGGACTCGGTGCCCGGATACTGTACAGCAGGCAGAAAGCGGGCGTGGACCCACTGGGACCGGAAAATACACTCGGTATGCTTACCGGCCCCCTCACCGGCACCCCCGCAACCTTCGGCTGCCGCTGGGTGGTGGTGGGCAAATCTCCGCTTACGGGCGGATGGGGTGACTCCAATGCCGGGGGGCATTTCGGACCCCATCTAAAGTTCGCCGGCTACGACGGCGTATTTTTCAACGGCATATCCGAAAAACCGGTCTATCTATTAATCGACAATGGCAAGGCCGAGTTGAAAGACGCATCGGGGCTATGGGGCAAAGACACTATTTCTACCGAAGATGCTCTTGAGGCGGAGTACGGCCCGACGGCCAGGGTAGCCTGTATCGGTCCCGCGGGCGAAAAGGTTGCTCGCGTCGCCTGTATCATGACCAACAAAGGAGATGCTGCCGGACGCTCGGGGCTGGGGGCCCTGATGGGTTCCAAGAAACTCAAGGCAGTGGTTGCTAAAGGAAAGATGAAAGTTCCTCTTGCCGATGCCGCTGCCGCCAGCGCGCTTAGAAAAGAGCATATAGCCGAGGGGAAAGCTTTCCTGGAGAGTTTCGGCATCTACGGTACCGGCGGGCACGCCGACGGCTCGGCGCACAGCGGTGATACTCCCGTTAAAAACTGGGGAGGTATCGGGGCTATAGATTTACCGGATGTTTCCGGTCTTCACAGGGATAAGGTTATTGCTAATCTCGATAAGCGTAAAGGCTGCTGGCACTGTCCGGCAGTATGCAAGGGTGTCCTTAAGGCGGGAACCGGCGATTTCAAGTATGACGCCGGAACCCACCGACCAGAGTACGAGACTCTGGCAGCCTTCGGGGCAATGTGCCTAAACAGCAATGCGGAGGC
>CAYYVO010000108.1:0-6888 GCA_964475175.1 uncultured Dehalococcoidaceae bacterium
CAATATCGCCTGCCTCACCTTGGCGGCATCGACTATCAGGGCGGTAGCACCCATAGTAACAACCATTGATACCCAGGCATTATTAATGACGGGGCGGTTCGGCATACCGAAGGAGATGTTGCTGGCGCCCATAGTCATGTTCACTCCCAGCTCCTCCCGGATGCGGCGGATGGCCTCCAGGACGTCCTTACCGGAGTTCGACTCGGCGCCGATAGCGAAGGTCAGGACATCGATGACCACATCCTCACGCGGCACGCCGGCTTTTTCGGCCTGCTCAATTATCTTGTGGGCGATAGCCACGCGCCGGTCGGCGTTCCGGGGAATACCCTCGTCGTCCTGCACCAGGCCGATAACGGCTGCCCCATACTCTTTCACCAGAGGCAGCATCCTCTTCAAAGAGTGCTCCTCGCCGCTGACGGAGTTGATGAGCGGCTTGCCCTTGTAGACCTTCAGGGCAGCTTCGATAGCGTCGGAATTAGGGCTGTCGATACAGACGGGAGCATCGACGGCTTCCTGGATCATTTGTACCGCTTTGGGCAGTATTTCGACATCATTGACGCCCGGGGCATTCACATTACAATCTATGATATCTGCCCCGGCCTCTGCCTGTGCTTTGGCCTCCTGGCGCACAATTTCCAGGTCTCCCGCTTTTAGTGCTTCGGTCAGCTTTTTCCTGCCGGTGGGATTGATACGCTCGCCGATGAGCACCGTCGGCCGGTCGATAGAGATGATTACTTCCTTTGTTTCGCTGGATACTTTGGTTTCCATTGTTTCTTTCTCCTATTATTTATAGACACCGTATTCTTTAGCGGCTTCCATCATGGCGCGCAGGATGTCCGGGTTACCCTCGTTCATACCGGCCGCGCCCGTCAGGATATATCCGCCGCCTTTTCCGCAGGTCTCGATGAGCTTGCGGCTGTACTCTTTCACGTCCTGCGGGGTTCCCGCATGCATCATCGAAGCCGGCACGTTGCCGGCGATACAGGCATAATCGCCGAGGACTTTTTTAGCTCTGGCCATATCTATATCCTCGAAACTCCACATCGCTGCGGTACGGGGCAATTCGCTGAGGGCCTCGAGCCGGGCGCCGTATCTTCCCTCGGCAAACGGATACGGTACCAGCCACTCGTCTATCATCCCCAAAAGCACCTTTTTAAAGGAAGGCCAGTAATAAGTCTCGAACTGCTTGGGGGACATAAAACTTTCGTCGCCTTTGTGCAGCGGCATAAAGCACACCGGGCACCCGGACCTGTTCGCCCCGGCCACCGCCGACCTGATGGCCATGGGCGTCAGTTTTTCCATGGCCGCAAATAACTTGTCCGGCTGGCGGTATATATCCATCACCGCCCCCTGCGTACCGCGCAGTGTATCGGCAATCATGTCATAAGGCGCGCCGCCCATGCCACCACTCCTGATATTGGGAATTCCGGCGGCAAGCGATGCCCGCGTCAACTCACCGACCACCTGCTGCCATTTCCGTGTCTCTTTACCGGCCTCAATCATTTTCAACAGGGCGGCCTCTACATCCGGGGCAGCCATGGCGGCATAATTGCCCATGGGTATGCCCATCATGCCCGAGAAAGGCGATAACCTGGTAAAAGACTCAAAGGCGCCGACCGTGCGGGGGAGGAAGAAACGCCACCAGAAATCTGTGGGATTTTCCATGAAAGCATCGTATTCATCGGCTTTCATATACTCCTGCTCCACATACTGGTAGATGGAGGATTTATCCGGAAGGCCGTGCCCGGGCCATTTATGCAGGCGATGGTCGGTCATTTCCAGCACTTTAGCCGGCAGGACAAGACCGGGGAAAGTATAGGAGTCCATTTCAAATTCATCTATAAACTTGAGCCAGGCTATTTTCAGCTTTTCGTAGTCGTACATGACCTGGTTAAGGTTATAACCGGCATAATACGCCGGGAAAAAGCCGGAAGGAAGCAGCACCGGCACGCGGTCCGGCTCTTCCAGTTTAATCACCTTGATGAACCGGGTTACGCGCTCTTTATAAAGCTTTTCAGCCTCCGGGCTGACGAACTCGATATCGGGAGAAAGCCAGCGTTTGAACCGCTCCTCCCGCTTTTGCTCCCAGGTCAGGTCCGACCAGTTTTTAATATCATCCATTTTCAGGTTTCCACTCATTTTCCCCTGTATTTATTATCTCACTCTCAGGCTTGCGCTGCCAGTCCATACCGACCGTCCGGCTACTTGTAGACACCATATTCTTTAGCGGCGTCCATCATAGCATGCAGGTTATCCGGGTTACCCTTGCTCATACCCGCCCCGCCTGTCAGTATATATCCGCCGCCCGGTGCGCAGGTTTCTATGAGTTTGCGGCAGCTTTCTTTAACCGCCTCGGGGGTGCTGGTAACCAGCAACGAAACCGGCACATTCCCGGCAATACAGGACACGTCCCCGAGAACCTGCTTGGCTTTAGCCATGTCCATATGCTCGAAGTACCAGACTATCGATGTACGGGGCATATCTTTAATATAATCCAGTCGCGGCTCGTAGTTGCCCTCGGCAAAGGGCATCGGAACCAGGCCTTCTTCAACAAGTCCCAGCAGCACCTTCTTGAACGTAGGCCAGTAAAACTTCTCGAACTGTTTATCGGACATGAAGCTCTTGTCGCCTTTATGCAGCGGCATCATGATGACCGGACTCAGAGACATATTCGCGCCACGCACCGCGCCCTTGACGATAATGGGCACCAGCCTCTCCGTAGCCTCGATTACTTTCTCGGGTTGACGGTACATGTCCATGATAATGCCCTGAGTACCCCTGAGGGCATCGGCAAAATTATCAAATGGCGCCCCTGCCATGCCACCGCCGAAGGTCGGATACCCTTCCTCCAGCATCTGTCGACTCACCCTCCCAACCACGTCACGCCATTTACCGATTTCCCGGGCAGCTTCCAGCAGAGCTTCGAAGGAAGCCATCGTTTCCGGTCTGGATGCCGATAGTATATAACCCATGGGATTGGTCATGATGGGATTAAAGGGCGCCAGGTACTGAAAACCCTCGAAGGCGCCGGCGGTACGCGGCAGGAAAACCCTCATCCAGAAATCGGTGGGATTATTGATAAAATCATCATACTCGTCCGCCTTCATATACTCGCCTTCGATATACTGGTACATCGGCGCGTCGTCCGGCAGTCCGTGACCGGGCCAGTTATGCAGCTTGTGGTCTATCGTCTCGATAACCCGTCCCGGATAGACAAGGCGGGGACCGCCGAAGGTATCCGGCTCGAAATCATGCATGAACTTCAGCCAGGCATTGCCAAGCTTCTCATAATCATACATGACATCCTTGAAGGTATAACCGGCGTAGGTTGCCGGCAGGTATCCCGCCGGGAGAATTACCGGCACGCGGTCGGGCTCCTCAAGCTTTATAACCCTGATAAAACGCATTACCCGCTCTTTATAGAGCTTCCCGGCTTCAGGGCTAACGAACTCCACACCCGGAGCGTCCAGCCAGCGTTTGAATCGTTCTTCACGCCTTTCTTCCCAGCTCAGTTCCGACCAGTTTTTTACAGAATCCATATAAAGGTCTCCATAAAATCCATATTATCGGTAGACGCCGTATTCCTTGGCAGCATCCATCATGGCGTGCAGGTTTTCAATATTACCCTTGTCCACGCTGGCAGCCGCACTCAGGATATAGCCGCCGCCCGGGGCACAGGTCTCGATGAGCTTGCGGCAACCTTCTTTTACATCCTGTGCCGTGCCGGTCATGATAATCGAAACGGGCAGGTTGCCGGCAATAGTGTTATTTTTACCCACCGTCGCCTTGGCCCTGGCCATGTCCATGTACTCGAAGTACCAGACCATCGATGCCCGCGGCATGTCCTGGATAACCTCAAGCCGGGGGATGTAGTTGCCCTCGGCGAATGGCATCGGCACGAGGCCCTCGTTAATCATGCCCATCAGCAGTTTCTTAAAACTCGGCCAGTAGAACTCCTCGAACTGCTTGGGAGACATGAAGGTCCTGTCGCCTTTATGCAGGGGCATGATGCATACGGGAGCCAGGGACATATCGGCGCCGGCCACAGCCTCGTCGATGGCTATGGGGGTCAGCACGTCCAGGGCTTCGTGTATCTTCTCCGGCTGGCGGTACATATCCATAACGATTCCCCTGGTGCCCCGCAGCATATCCGTCAGCATATCGAAGGGCGCCCCGGACATCCCGCCGCCGAAACCGGCATAGCCAGACTCTATAGCCTCGCGGGCTACCACGCTGATGGTCTCCATCCACTTCATGACTTCCTCGCCGGCTTTGAACATCGTCTTGTAGGCCTGCTGTATAGCGGGGTTAGCGAAACTCCCCAGAATAAATATGGGAATACCGACAAATGCCGTGAGGTGAGGCAGATAGGCCAGAGGCTCGAAGGCGCCCGCCTGGCGCGGCATGAAGGTCCTCAGCCAGAAATCGGAGGGGTCACGGATGAGTTTATCGTACTCGTCGGCCTTCATATACTCGCCTTCGACGAACTGGTAAGATGCAACGTCGTCAGCAACACCGTGACCTGGCCATTTATGAATCCTGTGGTCGATCATCTCCAGCGCTGGCGCCGGCAGCACTAGGCCGGGCCCGCCGAAGGTATCCATATCCCCGAAGTCCTTCATGAACTTCAGCCAGGCATCCCGCTGCTTCTCGTAATCGTACATGACCGTCTTGAGGTCGTACCCGGCGTAATAGGCGGGGAAATACCCGACCGGCAGCATGCAGGGCACCCTGTCCGGCTCTTCCAGCTTAATGGTCTTGATGAACCGGGTTACCCTAGTTCTATAGAGGTCTTCGGCTTCCTTGCTCTTGAATTTCACACCCGGGGCTGCCAGCCACCTCTTGAATCTCTCTTCTCGTTTCTGCTCCGGAGTCAGGTCTTTCCAGTTCGGTACCGACTCTCTAATCGAGCCTCCGGGGCTGTTAACATTACGCATTATCATGGCTCTGAGTTACCTCCTATCGATTCTAGTAAACACCATACTCTTTAGCGGCATCCATCATGGCGTGCAGGTTCTCCGGTTTGGCCATGTCAAAGGTGGAGCCGCCGCTGAGGATATAGCCGCCCCCTGGGGCGCAGGTCTCGATAAGCTTACGGCAGTATTTCTTCATTTCTTGAGCGGTACCGGTATAGGCGATGGATACGGGCACGTTTCCAGCGATGCAGGATACTTTCCCGACCGTCTTCTTGGCGTTTGCCATATCGGTCTGGTCGAACATCCAGACGACGCCGGATTTGGGCATATCGGAAATCGGCTCCAGCCGACGGTTGTACGCCCCTTCGGCAACAGGGAAGGGTATCAGGCCTTCATCAATCATGCCAAGTAGTAGCCGTTTGAAGGTGGGCCAGTAGAACTCCTCGAACTGCTTATCGGACATAAAGGTATCGTCCCCCTTATGCAGGGGCATCATCACCACCGGGCAGTCGGCGCCGTCGGACATGGCGACAGCCCCGGACAGCAGCTGCGGCAGGACGAACTCCATAGCTTCGTGGATTTTATCCGGCTGGCGGAAAATATCCGTAAAAATACCTTGTGTTCCGCGCAAGTTATCCGCGAAAACATCAAAGGGGGCAATAGCCAGCCCGCCGCGGAACATAGGAAAACCCTTGGCATAGGCCTCCTGCGTAGTCTCAAAGGAGGCTTTCTGGAGGGCCGGCATACGCTTACCAGCCTCTTGAATTGCCTTGAAGAATTCCTGAAACCGGGGGTCCATAGACATAGCCATTAGCCTCTGGGGAAGCCCCTGATACGATGAAAATGAGGGAATATCTTTAAAAGGTTCGAAGATACCCGTTGTGCGCGGCAATAATTTCCGCAACTGGAAATCGAAGGGGTCTTTCATAAAGAGGTCATATTCATCGGCTTTCATATATTCGCCTTCGATGTACTGGTAGGCAGAATGTGAGTCATCAGGCAGGCCGTGCCCAGGCCATTTCATCGTTTTATCAATCAGGATGTCACTGACCGGCGCCTGAAATAAGATAGTGCCGTCAAAGGTATCCGAATCGTACTCATCCAAGAATTTTAACCAAGCCCATTTCATCTTTTCCGGATTATACATTGCTTCCTTAAGGGTGATGCCGGCATTCATCGCTGGAAACCAGCCGGATGGCAGCGCGCAGGGGACTCGGTCTGGTATTTCCATCTTGGCGGCTTTGGCCAGTCGCGTTGCCCTAGCCTTATAGTTTGTTTCCGCTTCTTTGCTGACGAATTTTATACCCTCGCCGCTTATCCACCGGTCAAGGCGCAGGTCACGTTTTCGCTGCCAGTTGAGCTCTGCCCAGTTATCCGGTCGCTTAAACACTTGTTTACCTCCGTAGTCTTATTTCTTGTAAACACCGTATTCTTTAGCAGCATCCATCATAGCTTTAAAGTTTTCTATCTTACCGTTATCAACATGGGCACCACCGCCCAGAATATAGCCGCCGCCCGGGGCGCAGGCTTCGATAAGCTTGCGGCAAGATTCCATAACCTGCTGGACCGTTCCATTCATCATTACCGAGGTGGGCACGTTTCCAGCAATACAGCAGATATCGCCAATTGTCTTTTTCGCCTCGGCCATATCCGTCTGGTCAAACCACCATACGACGCCGCTCTTAGGCGTATCCGTAATCTGTTTCAGGCGGTTGTTATAACGTCCCTCGGCGAAGGGCATCGGCACGAGACCCTCGTCAATCATAGCCAGGAGGAGGCTGCGCAGGGTTGGCCAGTAAAACTCGGCGAACTGCTCATCGGACATGAAGGTATCATCACCTTTGTGTAGCGGCATGATGCAGAGAGGGCTTGCAGTCATGGGGAAGTTTTTGATAGTAGTCTCGACAGTAAGCTTTAGATACCACTCCATCCCCTCGTGCAGCTTCTTCGGTTGACGGTACATGTCCATGAC
>CAYYVO010000109.1:0-3135 GCA_964475175.1 uncultured Dehalococcoidaceae bacterium
CGTCGGAATGACGCCGGTATCAGGCTTTTTACTCTGGGATGACACCCACCAGCGGCGTGTATCTTTATTGTACCAGGTAACCTTCTCGCCTACCGATATGGTGATGACAGCGGGATTGAAGCCTTTATTGGTAATCTCCACTTCATTAGGAACAGCAGGTGGCTGAGACGGCTCTGGTATAGTGGGGGTCTCTCCGGGTGGGGGCTGCGGTGCCGGTTCCGGGGTTTCTCCTCCGCAGGCAATGACGGCTATCATGCTGGACAGTATCAAGGCTGCCAGCAACATCAGGCAGAGTACTTTTTTCATTCTTTCCTCCCTCTTATTACTGACCTTCAATGAGGCTAGATATATACCGGACGATTACCGCTCCTCGATTATTATAGTCAACCGGTGGTACCCTATTAACCTATCGTCCTGAGGAATTGTCTGACTTGATAGTCCCACTCACGTGTTGTTACTTCCACTGATGTCTTTCCATCATCGGTATGGGCGCTAACCTCGACACCACCGCCGACGCCTTCAAAGGATGCATAGGTTGTGGATTCTTCCTTGACCTCGAGTTTGTATCCTTCCGGTCCGAAGAATTTTATAGCACTCTTGACGGCCTCTTCAGGACTCAATTTAGTGATTGCCGAAATCCTTAACATGGCGCGCCTCCTACTCTAGCAGCATTATCAGCTAAATCCGTTTTCCCGGTGTTTCAGGGCGATAGTTTGGGCTAAACTATCCAGTGACTGAAAAACAGATTCGTCGGGGAATCCCTTTGTTAGTACCGGCTCCAGAATTTCTACTTTCAGGTTGGGAAGAAGAGAAGTTATCTGCTCCACCGCCTTGCCTCCCCACCCGTAGGAACCGATGATAGAAGCGAATCTGACTTTAGGTTTCAACGCATTGGCCAGAACGGTCGCGTAAACAACGACAGGGTGGGGTCCGGTCAGGACTGTAGGTGTGCCGATGACCACCGTGGCCGCATCCACCAGTGACATGGCCAGCTTGCCTATATCCGATACGGCAAGGTCAAACTGTTTCACCGTCACACCCCTCCAGGTAAGGGCTTCGACGAGGTAAGCTACCATCCTGCGGGTGCTGCCATGCATCGATATATAGGGCAGGACAACTATATTGCCCGGTTCATCGTAAGCCCAGCTGTGGTATGCTTTCAGTATAAACTCTGGTCTATTGTACATCGGGCCGTGGCTGGGTGCAATAATTTCTATGGGATAATTTTTAATTTTCTCCAGGTTTTTCTGGATAATAGAGCTGAAGGGCATCATAATTTCCGCATAGTATCTTTTGGCGGCCTCATGAACCTGCCCTTCGTCGGTGACGTACATGTCCGTGGTGGCCAGGTGCGACCCGAAAAAATCGCACGGAAACAGGATTTTCTCTTCCTGGAGATAGGTCAGCATAGTCTCCGGCCAGTGTACCCAGGGTGCGTAAATGAATTCCAGTGTTCTGTCTCCGAGCGAAATGGTCTCTTTATCTTCGACTATCTTGAACTTCTCCTCAGGGACTTTAAAACGGTCGATGAGCATACCCTTGCATTGTGTCGTACAGATAGCTGTAGCTGCCGGGTATTTCTCAAGAACCTGGGTGATGCTACCGGAATGGTCGGGCTCAGCATGGTTGAAGATAACGTAGTCGATTGCTTTTATCCCCAACTCTTCAAGGTTATTTAACAGGATGTTTGTCATGGTAGGGTCGACGGTATCAATTAAGGCTGTCTTCTGGCTGCCTTTAACGAGATATGAGTTATAGCTGGTGCCGTCGGGGAGGGGTATAAGCGAGTCGAACAGCCGCCTGTCCCAGTCGATAGCGCCGACATAGTAAATGTCTTTTTTAATTTCTCTGGGTTTCATTAGCGCTCCTTTCTATTATGGTTATCAAATAAATGATGAAGTAGCCTGATTAATGGTTACGCAAAACGACCTTATCCGATTATGTCATTTTCTTGCCATGAAATAGTTCGCTCCCGGCGCCGGGGTAGACGATACGTTCGCCAGCCGGTGTGGGTTTTGTGACCTCGGGCCATACGCCAGCCTGCGGCTCCGCACCTTCCAGTGTTATCCGGGACGGCTCCTTGTCTTTCTGTCTTTACTATATATTCAACCATTATAATCGAAGGCTTTCAACCAAAGAATGTTTGAATGAGTGGTAAAAAGATTAAATAGTTGTAACATACGGCGAAAATCAACCGGGATGTTTTGACCAATCCACACCTCCGGCCTGTCTACTTCCGGTTAAGTGGCATGGTGAAGAAGAACGTTGAGCCTTTACCGAGTTCTGATTCCACCCATATTCGACCGCCGTGCGCCTCTACCAGGCGGCGGCATACCAGAAGCCCCAGCCCAACTCCGCGGGTGCCGTCCGGCCGGGACTCTTCCAAACGCTCGAAAGGTCCGAAGACCCTGTCCTGGTCTTCAGCGGATATACCAGGCCCTTCGTCGCTTACCCCGAAAACAAGGTATTTATCTTCGAGCTTCACGGACACCCTTATCTTGCTGGCCTCCGGCGAGTACTTGGCGGCATTTTCCAGAAGATTATAGAGGATGCGTTCTAGTCTTAGTTCATCGGCATAAACCTGGGGCAGGCTTTTAGGAAGGTTGACGATAAACTGGTGACGGGTATACTGTCGCTTCATTTCATCGATGGCATTCCTGATTGCTTTCCGGACTCCGATTGATTCGGAGTGGAGAGAAAGTCGATTGGCCTGGATACGCGACAACTCTAGAAGATTCACAAGTATATTGGAGAGCACTTCGGCCTCTATAGAGGCGTCCCTGAGCAACTGGCGGGTTTCCTCCGGGGAAAGCCGTTCCGACTCGGTCAGTGCGGTATTAATGGCCCCGGTAATGACCGTCATCGGACTCCTTAATTCATGGGAAATAAGACTGATAAAGTCATCCTTTAACTGATCGATTTTTTTATGCTCGGATATATCTACTATTTCCGAACGGCTGGCGTAAACCTGCCCTCTATTATCGCGTATCGGTCGTACGGAAAGGCTTATCCAGACAATCTCGCCATTTGCCCGGCGTGCCTGCAGTTCTTCGTTATGGATTTCTTCACCGGCGATAAATCTTTGAAACACTCCCAATGCTTTGACTCTACCATCCTCAGAAGTGGCATACAGAC
>CAYYVO010000109.1:3145-6871 GCA_964475175.1 uncultured Dehalococcoidaceae bacterium
CCCCGCGCTTTTTGTTGGCCGTTTTCCGAAGCGGCATAAAGGCTGGCTACCGGAAACCCGATAAGTTCCTCACGAGTATAGCCAAACAACTCCGTGGCACTGCGGTTTGCGCGTAGTATACGGCCGTCGGAGCCGACCGACAAATAGGCATTGGGGGCTTCTTCGTAAAGGTCCCGGAAGTGTTCCTCACTCTGCTTCAGATTCCTGAAAAGCAAATCATAAGGCCTGACAAGGCCGGTCTCGATAATTGCGACGTATATGAGATAAAAAGAGACAATTTTCAGAAGATGCCCGATAAGGTTCGGGATACCATAGGGGCTCACATAAAGTGTAAAAGCCAGTTCGGAAGCAATAGTCGTAAGGACGGCTGCGTAAAGTAGACGTAATACGCCGGTATCGAACTCCTTTCGCCTACGGAACATGGTGAAAATCGCCCCCAGGAGGAATGCTGAAATTATATATTCACTGATAATTTTAAACGGTGTTAACCCGGAGCCCTGGACAAAGCATACGGGAAAGATATCCCAGTAGAAAATGGACATTAAAAAGAAGAAAACCACCAGTGCATAGCCGGAAAAAGTGAAATTTGCTTTGAATTTACGTCCGATTATTAACGGGGCCAGAAACAGGGATATGCTTTCTATATACCTGGCACCCAACCATAACTGGCTGGCCAGGTTGGTACCGTATCCGGGTATTACGCCCATGCCTTCGTAAGCGATAGTGTGGACAATATCCAAAGCCCCGACGAAAAGGTATGCCATACCTATAAAGATAAAAAAGCTGTTGTCCTGAAACTGGCGCGAGTTCCAGGCGATAATAAAAATACTGAATGCTACCAGGATGCTGAATATCTCGGCAAGGCAGTGGAAAAGGAGATAGTTATACCTGCTCGCGAAATACAGGCCTGCCACGAGGATTATGGCCACTGTTAAGGTAATATACCAGCGTTGGTTTCGCATATCTAAAAACAGCTTTTAATACAGACCCGGGGACACGCTTGCCATAGATGATACGACTCTAATCTTAATCCGTCAAGGCACGAAACAAGCAGATTTTTGACATTCGTTATTTTTAGCACTATTATTCTGACGTAGAAACGGAAAACGGGAGAAATCGAAATGAGGCGATTTCGCATCTTAGCTGTTGACGACGAGGTTAGAATCCTTAATTTTCTTGTCTCCAAGCTGAAAGCCTCGGGTTACGAAGTACTTACCGCCGCTAACGGTCGTGCCGGTTTGGAAGAGGTAAAGGCCCAGGAGCCCGACCTTATTGTACTTGACCTGCTGATGCCCAAAATGGACGGACTGGAGATGCTCAAACAGCTACGCAGTTTTTCGGCGGTACCGGTGATAATACTTACGGCCAAGGGCGCCGATACCGATAGGATTCGGGGGCTCCAGCTGGGGGCCGATGACTATCTGCCCAAGCCTTTTAATCCGGATGAACTCGTAGCCAGGATAGAAGCAATCAGGCGCCGGCTCAGTCCCTCGGAAAGGCGTGAAGTTCCAGAGGTCGTTCATCTGGAAGATATAACCGTAGATTTCAAAAATCGTAACGTATTCGTCGGCGGTGAATCAAAATACCTTACGCGTATAGAATGGCTCCTGCTGAGCCAGCTTATCAATAATGCAGGCCGCCTCATGTTGTATGAAGAGTTGCTAACCAGCGTTTGGGGGCCGGAATACCGTGATGATGTTCAAATCCTGAGGACCTGGATAAGCCGCCTGAGGAACAAACTGGAGAGAGACCCCCGCAGTCCTCAGCTAATACGCACCGTGCCTAAAACAGGCTATATTATCGACAGCATCGAGGAATAATACCGGGATATACACGGTAACTAAGTTACATTACTTTCATATTATTAGCCTTGTTTTATAGATGTTCTCTCCACAATGTCATAGTTTTGTAACTTTTACTCACCTTATTTTATAACTTCTTAATTACCCAAGCGGTATTATTTCTTATGCGTTACCTTGTATCAGTTGGTTTATGGAGGTCCCGGATATCGGGTTTTTAAAGTGTATGGATGGGGAGATTAAGATGGGTAAGATGAGACTGAGGAGTTGTCCCCGCTGTAATAAAGGTGATATCTCTTTGGATAAAGACCAGTATGGATGGTATGAGTATTGCCTGCAATGCGGCTATATGAGAGATATGGCACAAATAGCCAGGGCACTACCGGGCAGGGGCGGTTACCTGAAAGATGGTAGGCGAGGGACTCAACTTCCAAGTAGAGGGCGGCAGAAAACATGACTGCCCGTGCATATCTACTGCTTGACATTGTCGAAGATAAAATTGAAGAAGCTGTTAAAGAACTACTAAATAATGCCGGTATTATAAGAATTGATATTCTGGAAGGGTCTCCGAATGCAATTGTTACCATAGAGGCATCCGCCCAGAAGCGTCTCTCAGAACTGACTCTGAGGGCATTTGCCTTGGTTAAAGAGTTTACCAATCAGGTGCATCTGCTGCCCGTAAGAGAGAAATTCGCCGCTGCCGCTTATTCAAAATATGCCCGGCGTGAGAAAGGCGAGGACGTAAAGAAAGCGGTTTAGTCGTGATCTAATCCTTGGAGGTTTACCTCAAGAAGGAATCTCAGATAATGCTCGACGGTAAGAAAATCGCCCTCCTGGCTGAAGACGGCTTTGAAGACTCCGAACTTGCCGAACCGCTGAGGTCAATGAAAAATGCCGGAGCCAGAGTGATTATTGTCGGCAGCGGCACCCGTGATACGTATAAAGGAAAGAGGGGTAAAGTCATTATAACAGTCGATGTTAGCGCCGATAAAGTAAATGCAGATGATTTCGATGCCGTAATCATTCCCGGGGGGTATGCTCCTGATAATATGCGCCAGTACCCTTCTATGGTTGACCTTGTGAAACGGGTACATGATTCCGGTAAGGTTGTGGCGGCTATCTGCCATGGACCTCAGCTGCTTATCTCGGCCGGCGTCGTTAAAGGGCGACGCATGACCTCATGGCGTTCGGTTGCCGTTGACCTCAGGAACGCTGGAGCGGAATGGGTTGATGCACCGGTGGTAGTGGATGGGAATATTATTACATCTCGTAAACCTGCCGACCTGCCCAGATTTAATAAAGCTATTATCGAGGCTTTACGAGACTAAGGAAGAAAGGACTGACAGTTGATAACGGATACTCGCCTGCCGCGGCCTGAAAAAGCGGAGAATATCGAGTTTTTAAAGCTCAGCCCCTTATTTACCGGGCTTGATGACTGTATTCTGGAAAAAATCAGTCGGATGATGTCTCTAAGGCAGGCTTCGAAACACGAGATTATCTGGCTGGAGCAGGAAACGGCAAAAACGGTCTACTTCGTGTCGGAAGGTCTTATAAAGCTGTTCAAGACCTCGCCGGGAGGAAAGGAGCAGATTCTTAAACTGGTACGCCACGGAGATTGTTTCGGTCATGGCGGCATCTTTAACGGAGGCAGCCATGCCGAGAGCGCGCAGGTCGTGGTTCCTTCGGTGCTTTACGGTATTAGCAGCAGTGACTTCAAACTACTGCTCGTGGAATATCAGCAGCTTGCTTTCAATACGATAAAAGCCATGGCTACGGAGATGCACCATTACATCTCCCTGGTCGAAGACCTTTCTCTCAGGTGCGTCAGCGGTCGGTTGGCCAGGATGCTGCTCACCGACAATTTTATATGCTCATACGATACCTCGTCGGTTCTAACGAGGGCTGATATGGCGGCAATGACCGGTAC
>CAYYVO010000110.1:0-6848 GCA_964475175.1 uncultured Dehalococcoidaceae bacterium
ATTATCTCCAACTGAGGCATGCGGGCCATGGTGCCGTCTTCGTTCATGATTTCGCAGCAGACACCCGCCGGACAGAGTCCGGCCAGCCTGGCAAGGTCAACAGTAGCCTCGGTCTGCCCCGCCCGTACCAGGACGCCGCCGTCCTTGGCTCGCAGGGGGAACATATGTCCCGGCATGAGCAGGTCGTCCGGTTTAGTCCCGGGGTCAATCATGACGTGCACCGTTTGTGCCCTGTCCGCCGCCGAAATACCGGTGCTGGTGCCTTCCTTGGCTTCCACCGACACCGTGAAGGCCGTACCCAGCTTGGAGGTATTGTTACTGGCCATCATCGGTATATTAAGTTCATCAAGCCTTGTACCGGTGACGGGCATGCAGATTAATCCACGGGCATGCACCGCCATGTAGTTGATTGCCTCCGGAGTAACCTTCTCGGCGGCCATAACGAGGTCGCCTTCGTTCTCCCGGTCCTCGTCATCGACGACGATGACGAATTTACCTGCTTTAATATCTTCAATAGCTTCTGGAATACTTGCCAGTCCCATTTTAACTTCTCCTAAAGGTTCATGTGTGTCATTCTACCGGAAAACCATGCTCCTGTAAAAAATCGATAGTGATGCCGGTTTCCTGCGGCTTATTGTACTCGGCCACGTATTTGCCGATGATATCCACTTCGAGGTTGACGGTATCGCCTATTTTCTTATCAGCTAGAATAGTATTCTCACGGGTGAAACCGACGATTGATAGCCCGAAAGAATCGGCGGTTTTATCCGTTACCGTCAGGCTGGTGCCGTCCACAGCGATAAATCCCTTTTCCACGACGTATCTCATTACCTCGGGAGCAGCCTCGAACCTCATCCGCACAGCATCGCCTTCTTTAGTGATCGATGCAATCCTTCCGGTATCATCGATGTGCCCCTGCACCAGATGCCCGCCGAGTTCTCCGCCCAGAGCCAGCGGCCTTTCCAGGTTTACCGCGCCCCCGGGATGAAGCTGGCCGAGGTTGGTCTTGCTGAGAGTCTCCGGCATGACTTCTACCGAGAAAGACTTGTTATTGAAATCCGTTACCGTCAGGCATACACCATTGACGGCCATACTGCCGCCGAGTTCCAGCCCTTCTAGGACCTGCCCCGCCGCAACGGCCAGACTCTTTCCGGTAACGGAAACTACCCTGCCTACTTCCTGGACGATACCGGTAAACACCCCTTTACCCCTCGATTATACGTAACCTGATACTGTCATTCTAACACTAGGCGCAAGGAAGGCGCAATATGGGGCTTCGGAGATGGATTAACCACACCCCCTATATCCCCCTCTCCTTCTGAGGCAGAGTGAAGGAGAGGGGGAGGAAATAGAAAGAGGGGCTGACGTCCCTCTTAAACGCCCTGCTAGAAGAGGGTAAACGACGACTGCTTAGTAAAAGCCGCCCCGAGGGTGGCAGGGTGGGAAAAGATATCTCAGAAGGAAGATCATTGGTATAAAACACGGCTTTCTTAGAGCTAAGCCATAGTAATTAGTTGTTTACTCTGTAATACTTAGACTCTTTAGTCTATCCTCTGCGCTCTGTAAAATTTCTGGGTTGTCATAAGACAATGACAATTCAATAGTCTTACGAAGGTCTGCAATAGCCAATGAAATCTGTCCCATCTCAATGTATGTATCTGCGCGGTTGTTGTATAATCTTTCATCTCGGGGAGCAATGCCGATAGCTGTGGAAAAATCTTCTATAGCTAACTCATAATACTTCTTAGCATGATATGCTAAACCTCGGTGATTATAACATAAGGGATTTGGATTGATTTCAATAGATTTTGAAAAATCTGAAATAGCTGAATCATAATCCCCTTTGGCAAATAATGCAAGACCTCGGAAATTGTATTCTAAATCAAGTGATGAGTCTCTTAATTCTATAGCCGTAGTTAAATCCTTGATGGCTAAGTCGTATTGATGAATATCGTAGTAACAAGTGCCTCGCCAAAAGTAGCCCGTTGCTTGGTTTGGAGCGACCTCGATTAATTTGGTATACTCGGCGATAGCTTCGTCATAGTTGCCATTTTTCAAAGCTATTGCTCCGCGTGCCAGATGATTTTCATAGGGTGTTAGACAGCTGACTATTCCGCAAAGCAGTAAAATTATTATTACGATCCCGATAATTGAAAATAGCTTGCTTATCTTCACGTACTCCCCATCATACGCCACATACACTTGGTCTACAAGGTATAATCCGTTAGAAATTCACCACACACACAATGTCATTCCCGAGAAAGCAGGAATCCAGCCGGGGATAAGGGAATGGCTGGATTCTCTGATTACCTTGATTATGAAAGTATTAGCATCTAGTTGGACTTCCGCCCGCCCGTGCCCGCGGCCGTACCAGCGTCTTTCTTGGCCGGTTCTTTGGGGCGCAGATCGCGGGTAGCCTGACCGGCACGCCACATCTCGGAATCGTGGATTTCGGCCAGCTCTTTGCCCAGGATGGCCTTGTAATCAGGTCTGCCGCATATGGTGATGACCCGCTCGGTCTCGACGCCTGAGGCTACCTTTGCGTACAGGTCCTTGAAGACCGGCATCACGGCTTCCTTGAACTTCGGCTTCCAGTCGAGAGCTCCCCGCTGGGCTGTAGCCGAGCAGTTGGCGTACATCCAGTCCATGCCGTTCTCGGCCACGAGCTTGATAAGGCTCTCGGTGAACTCCTCTACAGTCTCGTTAAAGGCTTCACTCGGGCTATGCCCGTGGGCGCGGAGGGTATCATACTGAGCTTCCATGATGCCGGCAATAGCCCCCATCAGCACGCCCCGCTCGCCGACGAGGTCACTGTGCACCTCGTTCTCGAAGGTAGTAGGGAAGAGATAGCCGGAGCCGATGGCAATCCCCAGGGCGATACAGCGTTCCCTGGCGCGACCGGTGGCATCCTGAAATACCGCGAAGCTGGAGTTGATTCCGGCCCCCGATAGGAAGTTGCGGCGCAGGGAAGTCCCCGAGCCTTTGGGCGCCACCATAATCACGTCGATATCCGGCGGCGGGATGACCTTGGTCTGGTCTTTATAGACTATGGAGAAGCCGTGCGAGAAGTACAGGGCATCACCCTTTTTCAAATGCTTCTTGATATCCGGCCATATTTGCTTCTGGGCGGCATCCGTCACCAGCATCTGGATAATCGTGCCGCGCTTGGCTGCCTCCTCTATCTCGAACAGGTCGACACCGGGTTTCCACCCATCGTTTACCGCCCGGTTCCAGTCATCCATGAATTTCTTACTCTGACCAATGATGACGTTGAAACCGTTATCTTTCATATTCAACGACTGCCCCGGTCCCTGAACGCCGTAGCCGATAACGGCAATCGTTTCGTCTTTAAGCACCTCGCGGGCTTTGGACATGGGAAACTCGTCCCGCATGATGACCTCTTCTTTCGTTCCTCCAAAATCGATAATAGCCATGATTCATTACCTCCTCTATTGATGTAATAACGCAGCCGGATGGTCGGCTATGACTCTATTGTATACTATAGGCTATCTGTACCGTAAGTGTAACCTTCACCTGCCCCGGACTGGTAGGCGGTGTAACTATAATCTCCGGCGCCGGAATATTTACCATCGGTGCGGAAAGCCCGTAGCTTATACCTCCGTAACCGGAAGGCATGTAGGTACTCTCGGAGATATAGGTAGGATTGCCCAGCTTTACGCCGGTCTGCTTGGCCAGTTTTTCCGCCTTGGTTTCGGCATCGGCCGTCGCCAGTTCCCTGGCTTCGTCGTAATAAACGGACGGGTCCTCCACGGTGAAGGAGAAATCATTAATCCTGACAAAATCTCCCCCGGCGATTACGGCGGCGTTAATAATGCTTCCGGCATTCTCTATGTTTCTCAACTTGGCCGTCACCGTGTTGGTCACCGAGTAGCCGGTGATTATGTCCTCGTCGGTAAAATTGTCCCATCTGGTGTTCTGGCGAATCCGGAAACGTTGTGTCTGGATATCCTCCTCCTTGACACCGCTGTCGGTCAGGGCTTTCAACACTTTTTCCATCGCTTCCGACGCCTGTGATTGTGCCTCGAGAACGGTTTCTTGCTGCGCCTCGACGCCCACCTGCAGGACGGCGATATCCGGAGTAACGGTGACCTCCCCGGTACCGCTTACCCAGATTCCGGTAGTCTGACCGGTAGCGCTGCCGGTTGTCGTTCGAGCCGGCGGAGAGGTAATACCATTACAGCCGACAGACGCGATAAGGACGATCAGTAAAAGTAAAAATCCAGCCAACCATACTATACGTTTCATAGCAGCCACCTCCTGTGCAGCAGCTTGTGCTTATTATTATTGGTCCAGAGTGAACCGGAAAGTCCCAGGCCTGGTCTTGCAGGTACGCAGCATTTCTATCATCCGGTCGGTCGTGACGACCCAGCCGTATGAGCCCGCCACCTTCCTGACGGTAGCCTGACCTATCTTCTCCCAGGAAGAAGCCACGGCATCTTCTACCAGTATAACATCGTAGCCGGTATTAAATGCATCGGTCAGGGTGTTTTCCACACAGATGGCGGTATCCACACCCGTAATTATAACTGTATCTACGTAGGAACTGCGCAGCCAGAGGTCCAGCTCGGTGTCCTGGAATGCGGAGTCTCTCCGTTTCACGACGATATGGTCGCCTTGCTTCGGTGCCAGCTCATCGATTATCGCGGCGTCCCATGTTCCCCGTACGCACGCCGGTATCCGCAGGAACTCCGCCCGGCGCTCGGGGACTATTTTATGCAGCCTGGTAAAAAGGTCTATCCCGGTTTCTTCCCTGACCTGCTGAGTATAAAAGACGGGGACGCCTGCTTCCCGGCAGGCGGCGGTAAGCCGTATGATATTCGGGATAATAGCCCGGTACGTTTCAATATCGGCCCCGATAGTTCCGCCGTACTGTTCGTACGAGCCGCCGCACGTACAAAAACCGTTCTGCATGTCCACTATTATCAGGGCAGGGTGAAATTCGGGTGGTCTGAAACGGGCCAAAATGCTTTACCTCCTTAATCTCCGGTGACGGGCGGATAAAACCGGATAATTGTCACTCGCCTCTCCCGATGATTGTACCATATTTTAAAATAGAGGTAACGGTGTACGGTACACTGGTGAGAATTATGATGCGGGTAATTCTGCTTTGAAAAATTTACGCCGGAAATAAAGCGCGACGTTAACCAGCCCGATTAGTACGGGGACTTCGACCAGGGGGCCGATAACTGCGGCAAACGCCTGCCCCGAGCCGATGCCGAATACCGCCACGGATACGGCAATAGCCAGCTCGAAGTTATTGCTGGCGGCCGTGAAGGCGATGGTCGTCGTCTTGGAATAATCAGCCCCGACCTTTTTACCCATGTAAAACGAGACCAGGAACATGAGAATGAAATAGATAAGCAGCGGGACGGCGATGCGCACTACATCCAGCGGTATCTGCACGATAAGCTCGCCCTTAAGGGAGAACATGACCACGATGGTAAAGAGTAGTGCCACCAGGGTGATTGGACTTATTTTGGGGATGAACCTGCTTTCATACCACTCGCGGCCTCTCGCCTTTATTAATGCAAAGCGGGTAAACATACCGCCGAAAAAGGGGATACCGAGATAGATTAATACGCTCATGGCGATTTCTCCCATAGTTACCTCAACCAGCGAACCTTCAAGTCCGAACCAGCGGGGCAAAATGGTTATAAAGACATAAGCATAAACTGAGTAAAGGATTATCTGAAAAATAGAGTTAAGGGCTACCAGTCCGGCGGCGTATTCCCTGTCTCCGCTGGCCAGCTCATTCCAGACAATAACCATGGCGATACATCTGGCCAGTCCTATCATAATCAGTCCGACCATATAATCGGGATAAGGCCAGATGAAGCCGAGGAAAAGTATCGCTAACAGGAACATCAGGATGGGGCCGATAATCCAGTTCTGCACCAGTGACAACGCCAGCACACGCCAGTTGCGGAAGACTGCCCCCATCTCCTCGTACCTGACCTTGGCCAGAGGCGGGTACATCATCAGGATAAGCCCTATGGCGATGGGTATAGAGGTTGTGTCCACCTGGAACAGGTTGATGAAATCGGCGGTGCCGGGGATGAAGTAGCCAAGGCTTATCCCCAGCCCCATTGCCAGGAAAATCCAGAGAGTCAGGAAACGGTCAAGAAACGACAAGCGGCTGGTTACGGTGATTGGTTCGTTCATGTTTCTACAGCAATTTTAACATTTTATGAACTGAAATTCATATTTGGGTAAACAGGCGTGAATGTCTAATATATTTGACAAAAATATAAATAAAATTGTAATGTATTTAATTGATAAGGGATAGTTTGAATGAACGAGCTCAGGGCTGGTAAAGATGATGGATTTTAGATGAGGGCAATGGAAACGCTTACTATAGCGGTAGCTGGTGACTTTTTTTACTGGCTGCTTTAAGCTGAAAGGAGGTGTGCGAGAAAATAGGGCTTAATTTATAAATAGAAGTTAGTATAACTATTTAAAAAGGAGTAACAATATGTCGCTTGAAGATGTTTTTACAGGAGCCAGGATGGGGTGTTTACTATACGGGGCCTACCTGAACACTGTTGCACAGGAGATAGGCATGGAGAAAGCCCTGGCACTGAATACAAGGATGTGTGAGGCTATGGGCGCGCAGCAGGGCCATATGATGAGGGAGCAGTCCGGCATTAGCGAATTCAATGCCAAGACGGCATTCCCGTTTCTGAGAAATGTGCCTGAAAGCCTGGGTATCGCCGTTAAAATCGTGGAGGAAACCCCGCAGAGGGTCGTATCAAGGTCCGGCAAGTGCTCCTTTTACGAGGCGGCTCAGATGCTGGGGGCAGGTCCGCAGGAGATTGCAGCCCTCTGTC
>CAYYVO010000111.1:0-3882 GCA_964475175.1 uncultured Dehalococcoidaceae bacterium
CACGTAACTGCGGTAGTCGCGGCCGCCGTACAAGATGCCGCCCAGTTTTACGCCTGAGGGATTCTCCAGTTCCGGGTCGCAATTCGCCAGCACATTGAGGGCAACGGTATAGCGGGCATTTTTATGGGCCGGCGGTACTTTTTCACCCTTTTCATCGGTCTTGCCTTCAAACCAGTCGCCGGTGTAATTTATACCGGTTTCGGGAAGCTCGACATCCATCCCCAGCCACCAGGGCCTGGCGTCCTTAATCAGGACATTGGAAAAGATAATCTCCCCGGGATTGGTAAGAATCTCGTGGATAAGGGGATCATCATGGGGGTTAATGTCCTGAATAATACCGAAAATACCGCACTCGATATTCACAGCCCGGCAGACGCCATCAATATTACGGACGTAACCGATGTCATCAGCCAGTATCGTTTCTCCCGGAAGCATTGCGGTAGAGGTCTTGCCGCAGGCGCTCGGGAAAGCGCCGGCAATATAGGTCTTGCGTCCCTTCGGTCCGTACACTCCCATTATCATGAAATGCTCTGCCAGCCACCCTTCCTGATGGGCCTTGCGAATAGCCAGCCGGAGGGCCAGTTTTTTAAAACCTATGGAATTACCGGCATACTGGTTGTTGATACTGTAAACCGTGTTCGTTGTGTAATCTATATAAATACGTTTCTTTTCATGATTTACACTCACCATTTTTTCGTTTACTTTTCCAGACGAGTGCAAGGTATTGAAGAATTCCGTCCCCGGACCTGCCTTACGGAAAGCTTCATAACCCTTTCGGTACAGGAGGTCCACGCTGTGAGCTACATACCATGAATCGGTGCACTCCAGGCAATAAATGGTGAATTCGGAATCAGCCGGGCCCAGGGTAAGAAAGCGCACAATCATGGTGCGCCCCTTCATCGAATCCTTACATAACCCATGTACTTCCGTAAGTCCCTCTTCCCGTTCAATCTGGTTGAGAGCATCGTTAAGAGATTCTCCTCCCGGGACGAGGAGCTTAGTAACCTGGCGGTCACGCCCCTGGTCATGGGGGCCGTCAAAATGGAAGGTATGCCCGGGGGTAGCTAAAGCGGCACTCTCTTCACCGGTCACAATTGCCATGTTTCTGATATAGGCGAACTCATCCGCAGTATCACTACAGATAAAGATGGTATCCGGATTACAAATTTCAGCCGATTCATAAACGGCCCTGTGTACCTCTGTATTATCTATGGCAGATAACTTTTTATAGTCATTCTGGCTGGTTTTCGCTTGTAATGCTGCAAGATAATTTTTCAAAATTACCTCCCTGATTGTGGTCAATTTCCTCCGCTACTTCGTCTTTTGATGTTTAGGAGCGGTATGAAGCTGTAAACCCCTTATTTGTTGTTAATTATTCCTTGCGGGTTGCCCCAATTATTTCAGGGTATTATACTGGGAAGAACCTGATATAAAGAGCCTGTAGTTAAATATCATCTCCTATTATATTCTCAGATATTATACGCATGCATCTCCGCCGATGTATACATAATTGGGTACAAAACGGGCTTGTTGTAAGCCCTTCAGAAAATACCCCCGGTAATTCAAAGGTATTTTTTAATAACTATTAAATTATATCACATAATTATACATAAAATACAAGCTATTTCTGTATTATTTTTAAAGTCGGGACTTTCCTTAACGATTATCCTTAGGTATAATAAACAGTGAAAAGGGTAAATAATAGAACCATGATTTGCGTGTGCCGTGAAGGTGATTTCGAGAAGATATACGGCATCGTCAACGAAGCCGCCAAAGCTTATGAGGGCGCTATCGAGGACGACTGCTATCACCAGCCCTATATGCCGCGGGAGGAGCTGGAGCGGGAAATGAAACGGGTGACCTTTTACGGCTGGACGGTTGATGATAAACTCGTAGGGGTTATGGGGATAGAGCCGATTGAAGATGTTACGTTAATCCGCCATGCCTACATTTTACCAGAATACCAGAATCAGGGTATAGGCGCCAGACTCCTCGACCACCTCAAGAGTATATCGGCAACACCGCGCTTGCTGGTGGGTACCTGGGCGGCGGCACACTGGGCGATAGAGTTTTATCGGAAACACGGGTTCGGCTTACTGCCGGATAAAGACGCGCTCTTGGAAAGATACTGGGATATTCCACCACGCCAGATTGAGACATCGGTGGTGCTGGGAACAGAAATATATAATAATTAAAGGAGCTGTCATGGGTAAGGAGTGGTTTGTCAGGCTGATTCAGGCGGTGGTTATCACTGTCGCTGTTGCCGCGGTATGCCAGGAGCTGGAGAAACCCAGGGAAGAAAGGCACTGGCATGGGAAGCTGGGCTTTATACCCTACGATTTCCGGTTACCTACCATCGAGCGATTCAAACGGTCCTACTGGAACCAGGAGAGCGATACTATTTTCACCTCGGAGCCGTGGGGAATAGGATGGGCGGTTAATTTCCATGCCTTGCTGGAAAAAATGAGGATTATCGGGGAATCTTATCTCTCCGAGGAAGATTACCTGATGCCTACGCGTTCTCTCAGAGAAATCCTGGAAAACCGACCGGTGATGGAATAAATTGATGGTGAATGCCGAATCTATTATCAGGGAAATCAGGGATTTTGCCGCACAAAGCCCTTTAAACCGCATGCCGGGAGACGATACCAGCCTTATTTTTAGCGAACCGCTGGTGCAATTTGCCGCCGGTGACGACCCTGTTTTTCAGGAATACAAGGATATTATCGATGCCGGTCATCTCGCACCTCGCGAGGCGCTGGCGCTGGCGTATGATATTAATCCCGATGATATGCCGGAGCGTATATCGGTAATAAGCTGGATATTGCCCATCACGGAAAAGACGCGTGAGTCCAATAGTAAAGAGAAGCAGGTTCCTTCACGGCTGTGGTCTCATACGCGCTGGTTCGGGGAGCTTTTTAATAACGAGCTGCGGGAATTCGTCGTTGATTTACTGGTGAAAAAGGGTTTCCTGGCGACTGCTCCGATGATAGCGTCTTACTTTAAAATCAATACCAATGATAAAGGGATGTACTCCAACTGGTCGGAAAGGCATATCGCCTACGCTGCCGGACTGGGCACGTTCAGCCTTTCCGATGGTTTTATCTCCGAGCAGGGCATTGCCCACCGCTGCTGGAGTGTGATTACCAACCTGGAACTGCCCCCGAGTCCCAGGACAGCGGCGGGACCTTATACCAACTGCCTCTCCTACGTCGATGAAAAATGCGGTAAATGCATAGACCGCTGTCCGGCCGGGGCGATAACGGAGGAGGGGCACGACAAGATTAAGTGCGGCCAGTACTTGCACGATATCGGCTATGACCCGAACAGGTTGAAAGATGGATATAATCTTGAAACAAGCGTATCCGGCTGTGGCCTCTGCCAGACAAACGTACCCTGCGAGGCGGTCAACCCGACGAATAAATTGACATAATATAAGCCTCCGAGACTCTACAATGCCTCTCCCCACACCCCGTCTCGATAGATTTCCGACAGTTTCACAGTACACAGCTTATTCGTTAAATCGTCCGCGCTTTTTATGTACACCTTGATATAGTTGCCGGTGAGGCCGGACCATATACCGCCGGACTCCTGCTCGAAGAGCACTTCCAGAGTCTTTCCCAGATACTCCTGTCTAAAATCTCGCGCGCTTTCTTCCGCTAAATCCAGCATCCGGCGGCTGCGCTGTTTTTTTACTTTATCCGGCACGGCAGCTGCCATGACGGCTGCCTCCGTACCCGGGCGGGGAGAGTAGGGAAAGACATGAATCCGGGCGAATCCTAACTGCCGGCAGAAATTATATGTCTCCTGGAATTCCTCATCGGTTTCGCCGGGAAACCCGACGATGACATCTGTAGTGATTGCCGCATCAGTTACTAACCC
>CAYYVO010000111.1:3892-6827 GCA_964475175.1 uncultured Dehalococcoidaceae bacterium
CACGGTATCCCGGTATTCATTGGTAGTGTAGCGTCGCTTCATCCTTTTCAACACGGTATCACTGCCGCTCTGAAGAGACAGGTGGAAGTGCGGGCAAAGCCGGGAGTCGCTCCGGAGTTTTATAAGCTCAGGCGATAGTTCAGGCGGTTGGAGGGAGGAAAGCCGTAATCGGACGACTGCGGTTTCGGAGAGAATACGCTCAAGGAGGTCCGCCAGGTTGGTGCCGTCATGATAATAGGTTCCGATTTCCGTGCCGGTCAGTACTACCTCTTTATAGCCATCTTTTACGCGCTTTGTGACCTGTCCTATAACCTGCTCTGCCGGCACGCTTTCCACATGACTCCGCACCAGCGGGACGATGCAGTAGGCGCAGAAATTGCTGCAACCGTCCTGAATCCTTATAAAAGCGCGGGTGCGGCGGCTGTTTTCGTATAAGGCAGGAGCAGTCGGGGCCTCGGGTCTTTTAACAGGATTCAATTCTCCGAGGAGTTCAACCAGGTCCCATTTCCGGTCGTTGCCCACAACGAGTTCGACGCCCTCTATCTTCGCAAGTTCCCCGGGGGCCCTCTCCGCATAGCAGCCGATAGCCACCAGCCTGGTATCGGGATTACGCCGGTGAGCCAGTCGCAGCCTCTGGCGTGCCTTACGGTCGGCGATGTGCGTTACCGTGCAGGTGTTCAGGATATATATATCCGCATCATCTCCCGGTTCCACTATAGCATAGCCGGTCGCGGCCAGTTGCCGTACCAGTTCCTCTATTTCCGCCTGGTTCAGCTTACATCCCAGGCTGTCCAACGCTATCCTGACGGTTCCTGATTTATCGTTCATGTTCTTTAATAAGGGGGTAATTTATATAAAAATTATACCCTTCGCCTCTCATGGGGGTCAAAACGATTGATTATTTCCTGTTGATTCGTCTATTTGGAATAAATGGCATATCTTATAACAAATGTCAATCGATTTCCGAAGGAAATGGTATCAGTAAATGGTGACAATGGGGGTAACGCAGGCGTAATTATGCCAGAAGAGTATAAAAAAACAACATTTTTATCCTCTGCCATTGACAGCTTTATAGTTATAGTGCATAATATGGGACGTATATTATTTTTATGAAAAGAAGGATAGGAGTACATGCTCAAAATTAGACTGCGGCGCGTCGGAGCCAAGAAAAAACCAAGTTACCGGCTGGTTGTAGCCGATGTTAGAGCACCCCGCGACGGGGCGTTTGTTGAAATCATCGGACATTTTGATCCGTTAACCGACCCGGAAACGATTGTCGTTAAAGAGGAAAGGGCACTGCACTGGTTAAAACAAGGGGCTAAACCAACGGATACCACTGCCAGACTGCTAGGCAAGGCAGGTATTCTAGATAAGTTCAAACCAGTCAAGGAGAAATCATGAAAGACCTAGTGGAGTACATCGCCAAGTCAATCGTCAATGAGCCCGATTCAGTGAATGTCGAAGAAGAGACCAACGAAGAAGGCATTACACTGAAGCTGACCGTCGCTGACGATGACAAAGGTAGAATCATCGGCAAGCAGGGCCAGATAGCCCAGGCAATGCGCACTTTGCTCAGGGTAAAAGCAGCAAAAGCCGCCACCAGAGTCAGACTAGAGATTATGTAGGTAATCCAACAGAGCCTGATCCTCCAGGGATGAGGAGAACAATACTCGTCACCTCCTCTAACAGATTGTGCCTCTCAAATACGGGATGCTCAAAATTCACGGGGCATTTTATTGGAACAAGCGCACAGCCATGATAACCCTCTGCCCGAAGGCCAGTACTACCATGACCAGATGATCGGGCTGCAGGTAAAGACAACTCAGGGTGAATTAATAGGCACCGTCACGGATATCCTTACCGGGAAAAGCAATGACAACTACATCGTGCGGGGGGAGAGGGGAGAAATCCTGATACCTGCCATTGAGGATGTTGTCCAGTCTATTGACATCAAGCAGGGTTACGTTATTATCGAGCCTATGGAAGGACTCCTGGAATTGAATGTGAAAAAGCCGCCGAAATAAACAATAGTTAATAGTAAATGAGTCCACAAAGACCAGTTAGAATTATCTATAAAAACGACCTTAGTGCATATCTTGGTGATTGGAAAAATGCAATGCACATTGTTCATCTTCATATGGCTAGAAAGAATCCAGAGAAAGCTCAACGTTACCATATTGTAAATATCCCGACACCGATTGAATCATTCTCTTTTAACAATACTGATTTTTCTATATTACTTAATTTTTTAAATGATAAATTAGAAATACTTGAGCAAGCTCGGATTACTCCAAATGAATTCCCTTATCAATCTTATGCTGAGGCAAGAGTTTTCTTGAAGTCCTTTTTCATATTCTTTCGTATATTACTAGATGATTTGTCTGGAGTAATTGGATATTTCTACAAAAATAATGAAAGAATCGAATTACCGAAAAGCTTTAACAAGCTTCTGAAGAAAGCTGAAAAGGGTACATTGCCTGCTGACCTAAGAAAGTTACTCGAGTTGTCATTTTCATGGTTCCCTAAAATCAAGAACACCAGAGATGACTTGGTGCACTATTTCGACTCGATATTACTCACTTTTCAACAAGGCATCGGTGAAAAAAATGTCGTTGGATATTTTAACAGGGAGGGACGGACTCATTACATAGAGGAAAATGTCAGAAAAAATATTGGTCTGCTATTAAGTGAATATCAAAAATTTATAGATAACTTACTAGATCACTTCGATACCAAATTCCAGGAATGGTATGGAATCATTCAAGGCAAGTCAGGCCGCACTACAAGTATAATAGAAGGTGGCATTGGCTTATGGTGGGCATATAAGTATGGTGATTATCGAAACGACACTTTGCATGTAATCGAAGACTACGACGATTCTGAATAGAATAGTAATTTATCAGTTAACTTTATACTCTTTATTCTGGATTTACAG
>CAYYVO010000112.1:0-6776 GCA_964475175.1 uncultured Dehalococcoidaceae bacterium
ACCACCCGTTCCCATCCCGAACACGGAAGTGAAACGCCCCAGCGCAGACGATACTGAGGGGGTAACCCTTTGTGGAAAATATGCCACTGCCAGGAGGCTTAAATCTATAATAATTACTTTAAATCAATATAAAACAAATCATTCTGCATCCCCTGCTTGCTTTAACTCCTGCGTTATTATAAGATAAAAAATAGAGGGGAGCCTCTAAAGTATATGGCCAGCAGGTTTGAAAAATTCTCAGAGAGAGCCCGCCGCGTACTCACTATAGCTCAGGAAGAGGCGCGAAACCTCAATCACAGCTATATCGGTACCGAGCATATTTTACTCGGCCTGGTACGCGAGGAAGAGGGAGTAGCCGCCAAGGTCCTTACCAACCTGGGTATCGGCCTGGGTAAGATACGCTCTGCCGTAGAGTTCATCATCGGGCGAGGCGAGAAACCCGGCAGCGGCGAGACCGGCCTGACGCCCCGTGCCAAGAAGGTCATCGAACTCGCTATCGACGAAGCCCGCCAGATGGGCCACAACTATATCGGAACCGAGCATCTGCTATTGGGTCTTCTGCGTGAGGGTGAAGGCGTTGCCTCCAGCGTGCTGGACAGCTTCGGCATAACGCTGGACAGGGCGCGCGGGGAAACGGCCCATATTCTCACTCAGGGCTCGCCCAAGGCCAGACTTACACGCAGCGGCAGTAAAACCCCGGCTTTAGACCAGCTGGGCATAGACCTGACCGCCGCCGCCCGTGCCGGAAAACTCGACCCCGTAATCGGACGGCATAAAGAAATCGAGCGTCTTATCCAGATTCTGAGCCGGCGCACCAAGAACAATCCCGCCCTTATCGGTGAACCGGGTGTGGGCAAAACAGCCATCGTCGAGGGACTGGCCCACCGCATCGTGGGCGGTGACGTGCCCGAGACGCTGGAAGATAAACGTCTGATAGCGCTGGACATGGGTTCACTCGTGGCCGGTACGAAATACCGCGGTGAGTTCGAGGAACGGCTTAAAAAGATAATTGACGAAATCAAGACGGCCGCTAACTGCGTGCTGTTTATAGATGAATTTCACACCATGGTTGGTGCCGGCGCCGCCGAAGGCGCTGTGGATGCCGCCAACATACTCAAGCCTTCACTGGGGCGCGGCGAGCTTCAGTGCATCGGCGCTACCACACTTGACGACTATCGCAAGTACGTAGAGCGTGATGCCGCCCTTGAGCGACGTTTCCAGCCGGTACTGGTAGAGGAGCCTTCCACGGATGATACGCTTGAAATTTTACGCGGCATCAAGGAACGCTACGAAGAGCATCACCGCCTGACGATAAGTGAAGAAGCGTTGAACGCCGCCGCCAATCTGGCCTCCCGCTACATACCCGACCGCTTTCTGCCGGATAAAGCAATCGACCTGATTGACGAGGCCGCATCGAGGGTGCGGATAAAGCATCGCACGATGCCCATGACGCTGAAAGAGGCCAAACAACTGATTGATAACGTCCGCCGGGAAAAAGACGAAGCCCTGGCGACACAGCAATACGAACTGGCTGCCGACAAACGCGAGCAAGAGCAGCAGATGGACGAGAAGATAAAGAAGATGGAGGTGGAGTGGCAGAGCGAGAAAGAGCAGGAAGATGTTGTGGTAACCAAGGACGATATCGCCGAAGTGGTCAGCATGTGGACCGGCGTGCCGGTGGTACAGCTGGCCGACGATGAGACGAGCCGCCTGCTCAACATGGAAGAGGTGATGCACAAGCGAATCATCGGGCAGGACGAAGCCATTATCGCCATCTCTAAGGCCATCAGGCGCGCCCGGGCGGGTCTTAAAGACCCGCGGCGTCCCATCGGCAATTTCATCTTCCTCGGCCCGACTGGCGTCGGCAAGACGGAGCTGGCCAGAAGCCTGGCCGAGTTCATGTTCGGTAGCGAGGATACGCTTATCCGACTCGACATGTCGGAGTTCATGGAGAAGTTCGCGGTATCTCGCCTCGTCGGGGCGCCGCCGGGATATGTCGGCTATGACGAAGGCGGGCAGCTGACCGAGGCCGTCAGGCGTAAGTCATACAGCTGCATCCTCCTCGATGAGATTGAGAAAGCGCATCCCGACGTATTCAACCTGCTCCTCCAGATATTCGATGACGGTCACCTGACGGATGCCAAGGGACGGCGCGTTGATTTCCGCAACAGTATTATCATCATGACCAGCAACATTGGCGCCGAGCTCATCCGTAAGGGCACGACCATCGGCTTTGCTTCGCGCAGTGACGAAGCCAAGACGAAGGAGCAGACATACGAGAGAATGAAGGAGAACCTGCTTGGCGAGCTGAAGAAAGCCTTCAAACCAGAATTTCTCAATCGTGTTGATGATACGCTCGTATTCCACTCCCTCGACAAACCGCAGATAAGGTTAATAGTCGATTTGATGCTGTCGGCCGTGAGTCAGCAGTTACAGGATAAAGAAATAAAACTTGAAGTAACCAATAAGGTCAAGGATTTCCTGGGCGAAAAGGGGTACGACGAGGTCTATGGAGCCCGTCCGCTGCGTCGCGTTATCCAGAATATGGTTGAAGATAAGCTATCTGAAGCAGTACTTAGGGAAGAGTTTAAAGTTTTTAATAGGGTTTTCGAGTTAGAGGTAACTATTAAGAAAACAGACATAATTGGTAATGTACTTAAAACTATTAAGGAACTCCCTGGGATAATAGCGGACGAGAATGCGAAAAATGGCATAGATTTACCCCCTGTATTTATCGAGACTGAGCGAGTCGGAGATATTCTTAGAATCTTTTCTACAAAGAGCATCAAATACAGTTTAGAGAATATTATTAATGAGCAGTTAAAGGAAATTGCCAAGAACAATCCGGAAATCAAAATAAAAGATACTGATGAGTTTAAAATCCTAGAAAGCTCTTATATCTCTTATGTAATCATTGATCTAAAAGATGATGATGTTGTTATAGAATCTAAAGACAATTATGCGCTTCCAAATATGGCGGTTGGTGCCATTAATTAATAATAGTGACTTGCAGAACCGACTCTAGTATAATAGGGCGGTGAGTTCATAGAGTTGAGCCCACCGCCCTTTTGAATTATGAGGGACAACCCGAAAGGAGCTTAAATTGGCGCTGGAAAAAGTTGAAGTTCCCATAACAGGTAAAGTTCTCAGTATCGATGTAAAAGCCGGCGATACTGTTAAAGAGGGTGACGTAATCTGTGTCCTGGAATCCATGAAAATGGAAAATCCCCTGCTGGCGCCCGTGGACGGCACCGTGACCGAGATAAACGTTAAGGTCGGCGAGGTAGTATTCGCACTTTTAGCTTACGCGGTGGCAGCCGTCATCGCCGTATGCGTGACATTCATTGTCAAAATCATCGCTGCCGTCGTCCAGAGGAAAGAACCCCCCGCTGACGAAGGCGCCGGCCAGGAGACCTGAAGGCGGGTGTAGTTTATGTTCTTTTTAGAGTTCTTTCAGGGTATCTACACATTTTTCATAACCGAGCCTTCGATTGCCCTCGGCAGGCTGCTGCTGGTGGCACTCGGCCTGCTCTTTATCTATCTCGCTTATAAGAAAGTCCTCGAAGCCCTGATAATGCTGCCGCTGGGAATCGGGATGATTGCCGTCAACGCCGGCCTCATGGTCATGGAAGCGGGCAATGTCGGCACGCTTTTCGTCAACCCGCTGGCCGGAAATCTCGAAGAACTGATGTACTACCTGCAAATCGATTTCCTTCAACCTATTTATACGTTCATGTTCAGCAACGGCCTGATTGCCTGCCTTGTTTTTATGGGCATCGGGGCAATAACGGATATCGATATCCTGCTGGCCAAGCCAGGCATGAGCCTGTTCCTGGCTATTTTCGCCGAGTTCGGCACGATTGTCACACTGCCGATTGCCATGGCGATGGGTCTCCTCCCCAACGAGGCGGCGGCCATAGCCCTCGTCGGCGGGGCGGACGGCCCGATGGTACTTTACGGGTCGCTCATAATGGCCAAAGACCTCTTCGTCCCGATAACCGTCGTGGCCTACGTGTACCTCGGTATATGCTACGCGGGATATCCCTTCCTGGCCAGAATAATTCCGCGGCGAATGCGGGAAACGGAGATGGACTGGAAGACCATACCCAGGGTATCCGGCGGCGCCAAGTTCGCCTTCTGCATTGCCACCTTTACGCTGCTGGCTTTCCTCTTCCCGGTGGCGACGCCGCTGTTCGCGTCTTTCTTCCTGGGCCTGGCTATCAAGGAAGCGGGCATCACCCGCTTCGTCGAGTTCCTTTCCGGTCCCCTGCTTTACGGTTCGACCCTTTTCCTGGGCTTTACGCTGGGCGCGCTGCTCGGCGTGGACATTATCCTCGATCCCAAGGTCCTTCTGCTGTTGGCACTGGGCGTAATCGCCCTGCTGCTATCGGGGCTGGGAGGCATCGCCGGGGGACTGATTTTCCGCAAGATATCCAAGGAACCGTTTAATCCTCTGCTGGGTATCGCCGCCGTATCATGCGTGCCGACCACAGCCAAGGTGGCGCAGAAATGCGCCCTGATGGTGAACAAACGAGCGATGATACTGCCCTTTGCCATGGGCCCCTGCGTGGCCGGCGTGATTACCACCGCCATCATCACCGGGGTCTATATCAGCGGGCTTCAGTTCCTGGGGGGATAGGGGGTTTTTATTTTTCCCCCACACTCCAACTCCCCCTATTATTTTCTTTCCCACCTACCCTCAATCACCCTCAGCTTATCCCCGAGTAATAGTGATTGAGTGACCGCGGATGTGCCGCGGGCGGGCCGGGCGGGATGAAATACCTACAGTAAGGGAGGGGGGTGATAATAAAAGCTCTATCGTTTCACCAGCAACACTGCCCTCCCCAATTTCACCACCGGCTTTTTCAATACGGTAAAGCCGACCGACTGCGCTTGTTGAACTACCTGCTCGAATTTACGTCTGCTCACGTGGATTATCGGCTCGGTGAGGAAAAACAGGCCATTGGTCTTTAGAAGGTGATAAAGCTCGTCCAGAAAAGCCCTTTCGTCCGGCACTTCGTGAAGCATAAAGAAAGCCACAGCAAAATCCAGTTCCGCCTCGAGGCCGATACGGTTGGAATCACAGCGGTGAGTGCGGATGCGATTGTTCAGTCCCGCCCTGATAGCCCTCTTTTCCACCATATCGAGCATTTTAGGTTGAAGGTCTGCCGATATTACCAGGCCCTCCTCGCCTACAAGTTCAGCCAGCCCCAGAGATGCAAACCCGGCGCCGCACCCGACATCCAGGACCGTCATCCCAATCCTCACGTAAGGCCTGAAAATCCTTTGAGGATTGTGAATATGGGGGCGAATGAAGTTGTCCATTAAGGGAGCAAATTGCCAGGGGCAAATTAGTTTCTCCCCATCATAAGGTGAACAGGTAATTTGCTTGATATTCATTGTTTTTCCTCCTTATTGTTTAGTTACTAAACTTTTTTCGGATAAAAAAGGGGCTAATCTGTCTTAAGCCTTTTTTCGTATTCATCCAATATCACATTTAGGTCAGTCATTACAGCTTCAATAGCTTCAAACTTGTTTTCAAAGTCGTCGCCGAAATACTCACGGGCAATGGTCAAGGCTTCCATATGGAATTTTTCATGGTTGTTGAAACCAATCCAGCCGAGGTCCGTTAACTCCGGTAAAACCTCCTTGGCGTTTCCAGGGGCATAAGCCTTATTTACCAGACCTTTCTTTATCAACTTCTTAATAGTCTGCGAAACGGCACCTTTGGTGACCCCCATATGTTCCGCCAGGGTGGTGATATTGATTCCCGGGTTCTTGCCGATTGCCTGAATGGTATGTATCTCCCGCCGGTACATTGGAACGCCCGTACCAAAACTGAGCGACGGCGCGTGCATTGTTTCCATAACCGTCACCACGCGGTCAAATTTCCGCAAAATCCGCTCATATGTAGCACCAGTATCAGTCATCGGAATATAGTTTAGCACCTAAACATTATTTTGTCAAGAGGTCTGGCCACAAAAATTACACTTTTTCTTGCCTAATTCAATCAAATCCTGTAAAGTCATGCTGTGAGCAAATCGGATAAAGTGATGTTCGTCTGCCGGGAGTGCGGCAAGGAAAGCGCCAAGTGGCTGGGGCGCTGCCCGGACTGCCAGCAGTGGAACAGCTTCGCGGAGATTACGGTAACGAAAACCGTATCCTCCACCCGTCCCATGAACCCCCTCTCCCCGCCCCAGGAGCTATCACGTGTAAATATCGAGTCCACCCACTGTTCACCGCTGCCCCTGGCGGAGTTCAACCGCGTCCTCGGCGGCGGGCTGGTGGCCGGTTCGCTGGTGCTCATCAGCGGCGACCCCGGCATCGGGAAATCGACGCTATTATTACAGGCATCGGCCTCGATAGCTAACAATCGCAACAATGTGGTCTACGTCTCCGGCGAGGAAACGGCTCGTCAGATTAAGCTCCGGGCAGACCGGCTGGGGCTGGGCGGTGAGGGGCTTTTCATCATCGCCGAGACCGACCTCGATGCCGTGCTCGGTCAGGTGGAGGAGCTGTCGCCGGGGCTAGTGGTCACCGACTCCATTCAGACGGTCTACCTGCCGGATATCGAGGCGGCGGCGGGGAATATCAGCCAGGTGAGGGAGTGCACCATGCGCCTGATGCAGTGGGCCAAGCTCCGCGGCGTGCCGGTCTTTATCTCAGGCCACGTGACCAAGGAGGGGGCCATCGCCGGGCCGCGCGTACTGGAGCACATCGTCGACGTCGTCCTCTACCTCGAAGGCGAGCCTTTCAGCGCCTACCGGCTGCTGCGC
>CAYYVO010000113.1:0-6503 GCA_964475175.1 uncultured Dehalococcoidaceae bacterium
GAATGTGGGGCAGCGATGGAGGCGTATCGCACATCCATCCTTACGGTGAGGTACTGCTCTTCAGCGGTCTGGACTATGATAACCGGAACTCTTTCCCGGGGGAAATGGAACTGACGATGGGCGAAAACGGGGAGAAACATATCATCGACTCCCCCAGCGTCGTTATCCTCCCGCCGGGATTCCCCCACTGTCCCCTGGTATCGAACCGGGTCGATAAGCCCTTCGGATTCATGGCGATTTCCCTCTCCGGCGAGCACGGCCTGGAGGAAGCTACCCTGAAAAACGAACCGGCGGCGGAACTGAAACACAAGGACCTGGTGAAAAAGATGGAGATGCGCGATATCAACCGGACATCCGGGGGAAACGCCGACTACATCGGTTTCTGGACCGGCAAAGACACACCGGGATTCAAGCTGAATTTCACCTGGGCGTTCCACACCGGTCTCGGCGCCTGGCACGAGAAAGACCCGCACGTGCACCCCAACGACGAGTGCCTGCTCTTTGTCGGTATGGACCCCGATAACCCGGACTACCTGGGCGCGGAAATAGAGATAGCCATGGGCGAGGAGCAGGAAATACACGTCTTCGATACCCCCACCGTGGTCGTCGCTCCGAAAGGACTGGTGTACTGTCCACTGATAACCCGGAGGGTGGATAAACCCTACGCCTTCAGTGCCATTTGCCTCAACACCGAGCACGATACCACCTTCCTCGGGGGAGATAATAAGTAAAGGTGGGCGACTATAAGCACATCTTTACCCCGATAAAAATCGGCAGGCTGACCATTAAAAACCGTATCGAGAAGGCGCCTGCCGTCCCCTTTCTGGCGACTATCGACGGCGATGTTTCGCGGGAGTTAATCGAATGGGAGCGGGCCTTCGCGCGGGGAGGGGCCGGTATCGTCACTGTAGGTGATTCTCCCATCATGAACGAGACTGCCTCGAGGGTCGGCCATATCATCAACCTGGGAATTGACAGGACGATAGGCGCCCTGAACCGGCTGGCGGAAGCCATCCAGAGATACGGCGCTAAGGCGTCCATCGAACTAACATATTTCGACCCCACCACCCCGTACCTGCCCGACGACCTGACACCGGAGCAAATCAAGTTCCTCATCGAAAGCTATGCCGGGGCGGCTTTCCGCTGCCTGGCCGCCGGCATGGACATGATAATGATTCACGGGGCCCACGGGCACCTCATCAGCCAGTTCCTCTCTCCCCGGAAAAACCGCCGTACCGATGCCTACGGGGGAGATTTTAAAAACAGGGCAAGGTTCGCCACCGAGGTGCTCGAAGCTATCAGGGAAAAGGTGGGCGACGGGCTGGCCATCGAGTACCGCATCAGCGCCGATGAGCTCGCGCCCGGTGGCCTCACCATAGATGAGCAGCTGGAGTTCGTCCGGTCAATTCAGGATAAAATCGACCTCATTCACGTATCGGTGGGCAACGCCTTTAATCCTGATGTCAACCATATGATGATACAGCCTGCTTACATCCCCCGCGGCATCAACGTTCATTACGCGGAGCGATTCAAGAAAGAGCTTAAAATACCCGTAACGGCCCTCGGTTCTATCACCCCTGATATGGCGGAGCGGATTATCGCTGAGGGCAGGGCCGATATGGTGGCGATGAACCGCGCCTTTATCGCCGACCCCGACTGCATCAATAAGGCCCGGCAGGGTAGAGATGATCTTATCCGGCCTTGCGTCCGCTGCAATACCTGCATCTCGCGGACGCACCGTTTCTTCCTGCCAGTGCACTGCGCCGTCAACCCGCTGGCCGGCAGAGAGGCGGAGTTCGTTAATATCCCCCTGCCCACCGAAAAGAAAAAGGTCGTCGTTATCGGCGGCGGGCCGGCGGGTATGGAGTCGGCCAAAAGGTCCGCCGAACGGGGCCACGAGGTCGTCCTCTTTGAAAAGGACAAAAGCCTCGGCGGGACGCTCAACGCGGCCGCGGCGGCGCCTTTCAAGTCGGATATGAAAGACTATCTTGACTGGGCCGCGCACACCACGATGGATACCCCGAACCTGACCGTGAAACTCTCCACTGAAGCGACGCCCGATAATATAAAAGCCGAGAATCCAGATGCGTTGATTATCACCGTTGGCGCTGAATCTATTGTGCCGGATATACCCTGAATCGACGGTGAAAACGTTGTCCTGGCGGGGGATGTAAACCTCGGTAAAGCAAAGGCGGGCGACAGGGTAGTCATTGCCGGTGCGGGTCTGACCGGCTCGGAAACGGCGCTGTTCCTGGCGCAGCAGGAAAAGAAAGTAATCCTGATTGACATGCTTTCCTCGGAGGAAATCGACGAACGCTATCCTTTTGCAGATTTACGGACTTTAAGGAGATTCCTCGATAAAGCTGGTGTCGAAATTAAGACTGGCGTAAAGCTGGAGGCGGTCAATGAAACCGGCGCTATTGTTACCGATAACAACGGTAAAAACTCCGAAATCCCCTGCGATACCGTCGTCCTGGCGCTGGGAGTCCGGTCCCTCACCGAAGTTGTTAAAAAATTCCTGGGGCTGGCGCCGGAGGTGTATGTGGTCGGTGACAGCAGCAATGAGAGGGGAAATCTTTACAGCGCCACCACCGAGGGATTCTTCGCCGCTATGGAGCTATAATCTATCCCCGCGCCTTGCTGACAGTTATCCGCAACTGATAATCCGCTTCGTCGGCTTCATCAGGTGTTTCCGGGTACGGCTCCAGGTTGGCGGTAATGTAGTAATCCAGGAAAGTATCTTCACCTCTACCCCCTAAACCAGGCTCGGTAAGCACGATTTTAGAACTGTAATCACCGAGGGTTAAATCGAGCATATAGCTGGCACGGCCTTCCCAGATACACTGGACATTTAGCGGACACCGGCTGTCTTCGATGACGCTTTCAAAACGTATTCGGAGGTCTTCCCCCTTAATAACAGCCTCCTCGCCGATTGGTAGGAGGAACTCCTCTTCTAGTTCGGCTTCGATTAAATCCGACGGGCCGGGTTCATCGGGTCCGTTACCAGGTTCCTGCGGCTCTCCGCTGCATCCCGTTAGAATCGAAAAAATACCTATAGCACATAAAAGGATAAGGGCGTTTCTTAACATAGCGTTATCTCCCCATCGGAAGTGACTCTTAATATATATTATACACTCCGCTATATTTTTTTCATCCCTTCGCGGCACTCTTTTCTAGCGGGACCGGGTTTCCAGCTGGTACAGCAGGCAGGCTTAACAGGGTGTATGGCACACGTGGCAATACCACCTTCATACTTAAGGAAAGCGCAGGCGCCGTTGACATGGCGTATCAGCCGGTATTCGCTGTACTGCCATTTTGAATCGTCATAAAGCCGCTGCCAGTCATCCATGGTTATGCCCAGGTAAGAGATAATCCGCATTATATCTTCCGGGTTGACGAATGCCTGATGCAGGGTACAGCAGACACCGCACCGGCGGCATTCCATCGTTTCCGACGGCGGTTCTGTTTCTTCTGGGCTGTTTTGAGGAGTAATTGGGTTATTCATAAAAAAATTAGGGGAATCATACCGTATATCGGAAATTCCCCTAAACGTTAGTTCTCACTTTAATTATTTCTTTTTTGTATCAGATGGCTTGGCCTGCCCGGGTCTGTTGGGGATAGCAGGTCTTGCCGGACCTTTGTGTCCCATGTCAGGTATATCCTCCTTTTCTCAAGATACGCGGTGTTATATCAACACTTCGACTTTTTACGCCAAATGGACTCAACCCATGCCTGCAAGCGAGCCTGTAATATGGGTTACATATATATTATACACTAAAGTTACCTGTTCTTAATAGACTTTATGTCTATTTTGATGAATTTTTTATGGTAAACAATTTCTTCATTCTCTCAGCGGCGACCTCCGGCGGCAGGATACAGATATTTTCGTCCTGCAATACCTGGTAGTAAAACTGGTCGCTGGTCTCTATTGGGGAATAGAGGAGCAAGCCGCGCGGCGTTATCCGGGCGTGTGCCCAGAACTGGTTTTTATCGAACCCTGAATACGTGGACAAATTAAAACTGACCAGGTTCAGTCCGTCCAGGCAGGCGAAAACCTTGAGCAGGCCTTTTGAGAAATCGCGCAGGTCGTCTGCGGTGAGGTCTAGAATCGATGCCCTGCCGGGGAAAACAGCCATAATATCAGAAAGTCTTCCCCTGGGAGAGAAAGCGGTAAGCCACTGCGTGCTGCCGATTTCCCCTATATACCTTTCTCCGTTTTGCTTCTCCTGTTCTATAAGGTCATTCCAGAAATTCGTCCCTTTTTCCTCAAAGTACTTTTGAGAAGCTTCCAGCAATTCCTTTTGAAAAGCTGTCGGGTAATGTCCGGCGTTGCTCTGGAGATGCGGATGGACGAGGCTGCCGCCGGATGCAGGCATGTAGTTCCAGGCGATGAAATGGTACTTTGCCCCGGGGTCGGCCCTCTCAACGCTTTTGAGATAGTCCTGCGCCGTCAGCAAAGCATCATGGACGGTATCTAAAGTGAATTCGTTTAAAGCGACAAAATGCTCGTCGGAGATAACCACGACAACACCGTAAACATCATACGGACCGGCGTTGGGAAAGGCCAGAGTCTTGCCCCGGCGGATAACACCATCGGGAACGAGGTCGGGAGGAAAACGGGGTGTAATTTTCTCAACCAGGGGCGAGCAGAAAGGGCAGGTCAGCTCCCGCGACCTTTTTTCCAGGGCATCCAGGTCCTGCCGGATAATCCTCTCCAGCGTAAACTGGACGATGCGGCAGGAACGGCCGGTCAGGGGGTCGAAGCGGAAATCCAGGGGCACTGCCGTCTCGACAAGCTCGCCGGACTTATCGCGTGCAAGTATCCGCGATTGCAGGATTTCGCGTCTGAACTCTATGGGACTAAATCTGGCTGATTTCATCAGGACTATTTCACGATATTACTGATTTTCTTGAACTTCTCACCGCTGGCTACTTTCAGCAGCTCGAAAAGGGCCATCTCCATCGTCGTCGGGCTTATGCCAGCGGCCCCCATTTTAAAGAGGGACACCATCTTGTTCTCGGGGTCGCGTGACGAAATGCAGTCGCCGACCACCTGGACCTCGTATCCGGCCCGGGTCAGGGCAACGGCCGTCTGGTAAACGCAGATATGGGCCTCGATGCCGGCGATAAGTACCTGCTTGCGCCCGAGTGATTCAAGCGATTTAGAGAAATAACCTTCATCGCAGCAGTTGAAGCAGACCTTCTCGATAGGCTTAATATCCGGTATAAGATTCTTTATCTCGGGCAGCGTGGGGCCCAGACCCCGGGGATACTGTTCGGTGAGGACTATCGGCACCTCCAAGACCACTGCCCCCTCGATAAGCTTCAGCACATTCCCGAGCAGCTTTTCTTTATCGTGCATTACGGGAAAAAGCCTTTCCTGGAAGTCGATTACCAACAGTACGGTATTTTCGGCAGTAAGCATCTCAGACATATTCATAATCCCAGTATAAAATTTCAAAAAATCTATGTCAAAACGTTATGGCCGTGGCTGTTCAAAGTATGATTCCCGCTACGATTGCCGCCGGGCTTTTGGCAATTCGCCTATTCTTCCTGTCTCAGGCCCACCAGGAGCACACCGGGTCCGCCGTGGACGCCGAGACCGGCGCCCATTTTTAAAGTGGTAATCTGCTCTTCGGGGAAGAGCCAGCCAAGGCGTTTTTTCAGCTTCTCAGCCTGCTCCGGCACAGCACTGTGCACGATGACAAGCTCCATGATATTCTTCTTGATTTCCACGAACTTGTAAAGCCTGTCCATCCCCTGAGAGATACTGCGTACCAGGCCGGACCTGACTATCTCACCTTCATGAAAGGTAAGGAGCGGCATAACTTTCAGGATATTGGCCGCGGTGACTATCGCCCTGCTAACGCGACCGCTCCGAGCCAGGTATTTCATTGTCTCGAACACCCCGAACATATGTACCTGGCTTATCGCCCGCCGCACTTCCGCCATAACAGCCTCTAAACCTTCCCCGGCATTAGCCAGTCTGGCGGCGGCCATTGTAATCAGGGCCAGGCCCGCCGAATTGAATTGTGAATCTACCACCTCGATGGGACATCGACTTCCCAGCATTTTCTGCGCAATCATCGCCGAGTTGTAGGTCCCACTTATCTTTGAAGAGACGTGAATGGAAACTATGCCGTCGACATCCTCGCAGTACTCATTATAAACGCTTTCGAAGTCTTCCGGGGTTGGCTGCGAGGTTGCCGGATGCCGGGGAGAGGTCGCCAGCATTTCGTAAAATTCATCGCTCTGGATGTCCACGCCGTCCCGGTATATTTTATCGTCAAAGCGGACATATATCGGTACCACCCTGATACCGAGTTCCTCCGCCATGTCCTGAGGAATATCGGACGTGCTATCGGTGATGATTTTTACACTCATGATACCCCCGTATTATACCGGCCGCAGTGTCCCCCCAAAAACCTGCCAGCCCAGCGCCGACTTGGCAATCAGGCTCAACAGCACGTACGCCCTCTCGCCATAAAGGTAGTCCCGCCACG
>CAYYVO010000114.1:0-2590 GCA_964475175.1 uncultured Dehalococcoidaceae bacterium
GAATTAATCACTCTATCAGAGGAGGACAAGGCTCTCCAGGAAGAGATTGAAAAAGAGCTTATGGAATTGACCGCAGAAATTGAAGAGCTGGAGTTTCAGCTTTCATTTGCGGGAGAATACGATACAAGGAACGCAATCCTCGCCATCCACGCCGGCGCCGGCGGCACTGAGTCACAGGACTGGGCGGAGATGCTGATGAGGATGTACCTCCGCTGGGCGGAGCGAAGCGGCTATGAGACCCAGATACTGGACACCTCGCCGGGGGATGAGGCGGGAGTAAAGAGCACGGTTATAGCTGTGAACGGGGAATATGCCTTCGGCTATTTGAAATCGGAGCACGGCGTCCACCGTCTGGTACGCCTTTCGCCGTTCGATGCCGACCATGCCCGTCATACCTCGTTTGCCCTGGTGGAGGTAATGCCGGAAGCCGCGGAAGATGTGGACCTGGAGGTAGCCCCCGATGAAATCAAGATAGATACCTTCCGGTCCAGCGGGCCGGGGGGACAGCATATGCAGAAGACAAGCAGCGCTGTCAGGGTGACACATATACCGACCGGACTCGTCGTAACCTGCCAGAGCGAGCGTTCTCAGCACATGAACAAGGAGTTCGCCCTGAAGATACTGCGGGCGCGTCTCCTCGAGCAGGAGCTGGAAAAAAGAGAAGAGGAGAAGGCCAGGCTGAAAGGAAAACGTATCGAGGCGGGGTGGGGTAATCAAATCCGGAGCTACGTACTGCATCCGTACCACATGGTCAAGGACCACCGGACGGGTTACGATACCAGCAACGCCGATGCGGTGCTGGACGGCGAGCTCGATGACTTTATCGATGCGTACCTGCGGTCTATAATGGGTAAGGACGAATAACTCTAATGATTAAGAAACTAATATTGTTAACTATAGTAATCAGCCTGTCGCTGGGATTCTTGAGTCCTGGAGTCGTTCAGGCTGAGGGTGAACTGGCAATACTCAGCAACAACGCCCGGATGAGCTTTCCTGCCAGCATTACTTTTAGTATTTCCGCCGAGAGCAATGAGGATATTACCGATATCCGCTTGCTCTACACCATAGAACGCATGGAATACGCCCGGGTAGTCAGTGAAGCATATGTCATGTTTACGCCGGACACTTTGGTTTCGACGGAGTGGCTCCTGGATATGAGAAGGACCGGGGGACTGCCGCCGGGTTCCAGCCTTGAATACTGGTGGGTGTTAACCGATACCGGCGGCAACAGGGTAGAGACCGAACCGGCCACAATTAATATCGAGGACGACCGCTACGAATGGCAGGATATTACTGAGGGCGAGGTAACACTTTTCTGGTATCAAGGTGATGAAGTATTCGCAGGAGAGCTTATGGGTGCCACTCAGGAGGCGCTTTCGCGGCTGGCAGAGGAAACCGGCGCTGAACTGGAAAACCCGGTGAGTATCTATATATACGCCAACTCGACGGATTTACAGGGCTCGATGATTTATCCCCAGGAGTGGACGGGGGGTGTTGCCTTCGTCCGCTACGGTATCATAGCCATCGGCATATCACCCACATCGATGAGTATCGATTGGGGAAAGAAGGTAATCGCCCACGAACTGACACACCTGGTAATAGAACAGGTTACCTTCAACCCTTATAACGAATTGCCAACCTGGTTGGACGAGGGCCTGGCAATGAATGCCGAGGGTGAGCTCGAACCGGGTTTTATAGCTACTTTTAACCAGGCGAAGGAAGATGATACCCTCATTTCCGTACGCAGCCTGTCCAGTCCTTTTTCCGCCTATGCCGGGGAGGCCATTCTGGCCTATGCCGAAAGCTACTATATTGTGAAGTATCTCATCGATGAGTACGGGCGCGATAAGATGTTCGAGATGCTCAATACCTTCAGGCACGGCAGTGGCTACGACGAAGCCTTGATAAAGGTGTATCGATTTGACATGGATGGACTGGATGCGGAATGGCGGGCCTCTTTTGAGGAGATAGTAATTAATTAATTAAAAACGGTGCCTATAGAGCTAGCTGCGGACACCCTGATAAACACCGTTTATGTTCATCTATTTACTCCAGGTTTCAGGTCCGGCCCTGACGACCGGTCGTCATCAGCGGTTTGGCTTTTACCGCTTTCAGGCTTTTAGCAGCATCGCGAATTGTTGCGAGAGTTAAATCTTTCCTGGTCCAGTTTGCGCCGCACTGGATACACTCGATATATACGCCGTAAACATCGCATTCAAGGGAAAGGTCACCCCCGCACCTTTTGCATGCTTTAGGCCGGACGATACAGAGCATATCTCTCCTTTTATCTTGGATTATTTCAGTCGACATGATATTCCCGGTTGGTACATTTCTGATGATATTTCATTCAAGAACCTTTTTAAAACCTGCCAACCCCTATTGTGTTAAAATCATACTACCAAATCGCATGGTAGTTATTACCCACCCCGTGCCCTCAGGTGTTATAGATGGCTTAAAAACAGCTTGCCAATTCAGACTGCCCGATGATAGACTATGCTGAAATGGAAAAACCTGTACAGGAAAAACGCAAGTCAATGACGATTCATGACCTGCAGGCTGCCGAGCGACCGCGCGAGCGGCTGCAGCGACT
>CAYYVO010000114.1:2600-3846 GCA_964475175.1 uncultured Dehalococcoidaceae bacterium
GCCAGCAGGGTGGAGGGTTACTCGGAGACGTCCGGCAGTATGCCGATAAAGACCCCGGAGGATGTAGCGGGTCTGGTACAGGGGAGGCTGAAGGGTAAAAAGAAGGAGTATTTCCTGGCGATACTGCTGGACACCCGAAACCAGCTGATACGAGTGGCCGAGATATCGGTGGGGAGCCTGGACAGCAGCATCGTGCATCCCAGGGAGGTATTCAAGGAGGCGATTTCTGCCAGCGCCTCATCGGTGATTTTTGCCCATAATCATCCCTCTGGAGATACCGAGGCGTCCGAGGACGATATACAGTTGACAAAACGGCTGTTCGAGGCGGGGGAAATCGTTGGTATAGATGTCCTCGACCATATAATAATCGGAGGTAAGAGCCACACCAGCCTGAAAAGAGAGGGATTGTTTTAGAAGCTGATATTTAGCCCTTACCGCTATAAACTAATCGTTATTTTTCTAGCCCTAGGGTCCTTCTTCAACTACAGGTTTTGTTTCGTCTTCTGGCTTACGCACGTACTTGGCCGTCAGCGCGATATCCATAAAGACGATGGGCTTGCCGATTCTCTTGAACTCCAGCGGGGTGTGTACCATGCCGGCTGGAACATGAACGAAACAAGTCTCGGTGATAACCAGTTTTTCCTGATCACCTTCCGGGCCCAGGTACAGCCAGACCTCGGCATCGAAGTCGTTTACTTTAGTGGCATCGGCGCCCTGGAAAGCTAAAAACTGGTCGAAATCATGCGTATGAGGGTCGTTTATCATCAGGAAGGGCTCCGTAACGCAGAACCAGTCCATCCTGTAGCCGGAATCCCACTCTTTACCCCAGATATGGAAAGATGGCGCGGTGAGTTCCGGGTAAAGCTTGGTGAAATCTCCCACCGGTTTGCTCTTGTAATACTTGGCATATTTTTCTGAAACCATCTGCTTGCTCCTTTTTACAATATCGCTGGCAACAATTATACGTTGAAGGACGCTCTGAATTCAAATTGGAATCGCCGCTGTAATGTTGACTAATTTGATAAAAAGTGAGCTATGCATTCCTTTGACAGAGTGCATAGCCCACAACAATAAAGGAGGTCACACAGGTTAGAACCTTCCCCGTGTGTCGTTCTTAACAGGGCAGGGCATTCTTTAGATTGATATTATTTTGACCTGGTCTTGGCTGCCTCTTTTTCCAGTTCGCTTATCTTCTGCTTCTGCTCCGGGGTTATCCGTACAACCCAGCAGCTTAAGTCTCGTTGCA
>CAYYVO010000114.1:3856-6467 GCA_964475175.1 uncultured Dehalococcoidaceae bacterium
GTCTAATAGTGCCAGCCGCCCCATCTGAGTAAGCTGATAGCCCTTGCCGCTGCGTTGTTTCAGATAGCCGCGAATTACCAGAGAATCATAGAGATAACCGATGTATTCACCGGTAACATCCATGGGCCGGTTGCGTAATCTGGCGCCAGTCTTTCTATCGACGACGATGGCCAGCAGTATAATCATCTCGCTGGGCAGCATTCGTCCCTCCTCCACACAAGGGCACTACCAGTCAAATAAATAGCATATATTATGCCATTTGTCAATATTACCAAAGTAATGGTTACCCTGGAAAGACATGATGCCGGTGACGGGTGTTTCTATGTAAGGTCTTTAAGGAATTTCTTAGAGAAGTGGTGTGCCAGTGACAGTATGAGGCTGCTGGTAATAACGGCAATCATTACCCCTGGAGAAAAGCCGGTTATGGCCACTCCCAGGGCGGTACCGCTGGCGGGCGGGTGCTCGAAGTCCAGCGCCACCATAAGGCATATTGAAACTCCCACGGCCAGCGCGAGAACGCCGATATTTATAAGGGAGGAAGACTGGGGAATCAGCGCACACAACGAACCGGAAGCCAATCCGATAAGATGACCGCCGATGACTCGCCTTGGTTTGGCGGTGGTGTTACGGGGCATGGTGAAGACTATAAAAGCGGTGGCTCCTATTGATGCGATAACTACGGCATTTTCTAACGTCAGAAGTAGCAGGACGATAAAAATGACAACTGTGGCCATGAGGCTCTGGTACAGGTAATGTCCCCATAACCTCGGGAACTCCCCGCGTATTCTCATCCAGCGGCGTTTTACATAAGATTTTATTCTACGGAACATCTTTATTTTCACTCCTTTACAGATAAAATTATAATACTTATCACTCCCGCCTGCACATTGGGCAGGAAAAACCGGTTTATGATATATTGTAGGGGGTATATACGATACCGGCAGGCCCCTTGGAGCTATGTAATGAAAAGAATTTTATTGATAATTCTCCCGCTTCTTGTGCTGAGCACCCTGTTGCTGACAGGCTGTCCGGCTCCGGAGGAGCCGGTAGTCGAAGATGTAGTTGGCGTTCTCAAGCTGTACGGTAACGACCCCTATACCCTTGACCCGGCAGTCTCGGCGGAGATGACCTCCCACGAGTACGTGTCGCAGCTTTTCAGCGGGCTGGTGCGACTCGATGATGCGCTGGAACCGGCGCCGGACATCGCTGAGAAGTGGGAAATAAGCGAGGACCGCCGGACCTATACTTTTTACCTCAGAGAGGACGTGGAATTTCATGACGGGCGGGGAGTCACCGCGGAGGACTTTAAGTATTCCTGGGATAGGGCCTGCGGCCCGGCTACCGGCTCGCACGTGGCCGGTACCTACCTCGGTGATATCGTTGGTGTAATGGATGTCCTGGCAGGCAGAGCCGACGTAATAAGCGGTGTGAAAGTCATTGACGAATATGCTATCGAGGTCACCATAGATGCCCCGAAGTCTTATTTCCTTTCCAAGATGACCTACCCGACAACTTATGTGGTGGATAAGGACAATGTAGCCGACGGACGGGAGTGGTGGCGGAATCCCAACGGCACCGGCCCGTTCAAGCTTAAAGAATGGGACGAGAATAATATGCTGGTTCTGGAAAGGAACGCTAGTTTTTACGGAGAGAAGGCCGGAGTAGCGGAGGTTGATTTCCAGTTCTTGAGCGGCGTGCCGATGCGCCTATACGAGACAGGGGATATAGACGTAACCGGTGTTTATGTCCCGTATATCGACCGCGTTACCGATACGAGTGGACCGTTTCATCAGGAGCTTCAAATAGTACCGGAGCTCAGCTTCAGCTATCTAGGTTTTGATCATACCCGACCGCCTTTTGATGATGTTAATGTCCGCCGCGCTTTCTCACATGCCATAGATAAGGATAAAATAGCATCACTGGTGTTCAGGGATATGCTGCAGCGTGCCGACGGCATAATTCCTCCCGGTCTGCCCGGTTTCAATGAAGAACTGTTAGGATTGGAGTATGATGTCGCTAAAGCCAAGGAGTTAATCGTTCTCTCAAAGTACGGCGATGTATCGCAGCTGCCGCCCATCACCATTACCACCATGGGCTACGGCGGGAATATCTCGTCGGACCTGGAGGCAATTATCCATCAGTGGCGGGAAAACCTCGGGGTGGAGGTAACGGTGCGCCAGCTCGAACCGGAGAGGTTCCTCTATAATCTCAAGGAAGAAAAGGACGAGATGTTCGTCATAGGCTGGGTGGCGGATTACCCCCATCCGCAGGACTTCCTGGATGTTTTATTCAGGACCGGAGCGGATAATAACTTTGCCGAGTACAGTAATCCGGAGGTGGATTCACTGCTGGACGAAGCGGCCGTTGAGGTGGACAGCGAGTTGAGCTTTGAGCTTTACCGGCAGGTGGAGCAGATGCTGGTGGACGATGCCGCCTGCCTGCCGCTGTGGTTCGGAAAGAACTATATTTTAGTAAAGCCCCGCGTGGAAGGCTACGAGTTGAACCCGATGGGCTTCGCGATGCTGAATACGGTAAAAGTTAATGAAGAATAGATGGTGGCGGAGGGGGCGGGATTCGAACCCGCGGTTGGCTTGCACCAACAACGGTTTTC
>CAYYVO010000115.1:0-6443 GCA_964475175.1 uncultured Dehalococcoidaceae bacterium
CCCCAAAAGCTCCCCTCCGAACAGCTCCCGCTCGATGCGGCGGCGGTCCTCCGGCATATAGCCGCCCCGGTACGGCATGACCAGCTTGGACAGCTCGTAGCTTTCCTCCCGCAGGCGGTCCCTGGTATAGATATAAATCAACTCGGTCAGGCGGCGGGTGCGGGTAAAAGTCAGCGTGCGCGTCCCCTGGCATACCAGCTCCGTGAACAGGTTGGTGGCCTCCCAGTGGGCGCTGCGCCGCGCCTTTTTCTTTTCATCCATGAAGGGCGGGTTCCAGAAAACAAAGTCCTTCCAGCCGCGCGGTGAGCCGTCGATATCCACCACCTCGCAGGGGAGGCCGGTAAGCCCTTCGGCATGTTCGCCGGGATTGGCGACAGTAGCCGTGCAGAGGATGAACTGCGGGTCGGAACCATAAAGACGGCATAAGCGGCGCAATCGACGCAGGACACAGCCTACGTGCGACCCGAAAACGCCGCGGTAGATATGTGCTTCGTCCACCACCACGTAGCGTAAACGCCGCAGTAGTCCCGCCCACGACTGGTGATTGGGCATGATGCCGACATGCAGCATATCCGGGTTGGTCAGTATTATGCGACCCTGCCGCCTGATATCCGCCCGCTCCGACCTCGGGGTGTCCCCGTCGAAGGTAGAAATAGCATCCGGCGGCAGCAGGTCGGGACAAAATAGCTCGTGCAGCTTACGCAGCTGGTCCTGGGCCAGGGCCTTGGTCGGGAAAAGGTAGAGGGCGCGGGGGCCCGGCTCCGTCAGCATCGCCTGCATCACGGCGATGTTATAGCAAAGCGTCTTGCCGCTGGCACTGGATGTAGCTATGATAACATTCTTGCCCCGGCGTGCGGCGTTTACCGCCTCGACCTGGTGAGAATACAGTTTAGAAAGGCCGTGCTCATCGAGGCAGTCCTGGAGTCGGTCTTCCAGGGGCTCCTCAAGCTCACTATAACTTGCCCGGCGCGGGGCTATGTGCTCGATATGGGCTATCTGGTCTTCATAACCGGTTATTGATCGGAGATGATTGAGGAAGGCCTGGATTTCCATAGCGGTTTTTCACCTAAACGTCGATAATCTCGATTTCATAATCGAGTATTTCCGCCTCAAAGCGGGCGTCTGAAACGAAATTAAACACCCTGGAGAGCACCTGGTTGGTATGCCGCTTATTGTTGCTGATACAGCAAACACCGATTGTCGCCAGCTGCCAGTTATCGTTATCATCCACCTCCGCCACCGCCACGTCGAACTTATTGCGGACACGGCTGGTGATTGACTTCAATACCTGCCTCTTCCCCTTGAGAGACATATTTTCCGGAAGACGCAGACTTACCTTGCACACGCCGACATTCATCGTGATGTTATTACTTGCGGTTTACAGCCCTATCTGTTTGCATTTAATCTACCATCCGCCTGTAAGAGTGTCAAACTGGGTCAAAAAACCCTTGACATTTTCCTTATTATTTCCGATACTTATTTGGCTGCATAAATATACGTATGATAAAATTAAAGTAGGATATGGTTTGATATCCCTACAGCCATGTACCCCACATGGCGGGAGGTATGAATGCCCAAGATATATATTCTCGATGTTACTAATCGTGATGGTGTGCAGACAGCCAGGCTCGGTCTTTCCAAGCTGGAAAAGACCATGATAAATATGTACCTCAATGAGATGGGCGTATTTCAGTCCGAGTTCGGTTTTCCCACCACCAGGCACGAAATAAACTACCTGAAAGCCAACCTGGAACTGGCTGAGATAGGTGTTATCAAGCCACTCCGCCTCGGCGGGTGGATGCGTGCTATCCCCGCCGATGTCGAGGCCACTTTCCGTAACGTACCGAATATCAATCATCTCAATGTCTCCATCTCTACCTCGGACCAGATGATAGACGGTAAGTTCCAGGGACGTAAGACCCGCGACGACGTTATCAAGGACATGACCGATGCGGTCGATGCCGCCCGCGCCCACGGCGCCGAATCTATCGGCGTTAATGCCGAAGATGCCTCCCGGACGGATATCAACTACCTGGTCGAGTTCGGCCTGGCCGGGAAAGAGCACGGCGCCGATAGGATACGGTATTGTGATACGCTGGGCTATGATAACCCGTTTACTATTTACGAAAACGGCAGGACAATGGCGGAGAAAATCGGGCTGCCCATAGAGATTCACTGCCACAACGACCTGGGAATGGCGGTAGCCAACTCCATAGCGGCGGCGATGGGCGTTATCGACGGCGGGCAGGACACCTACATCAATACAACCGTAAACGGTATCGGTGAAAGGGCGGGCAATGCCGACCTTATTGCGATTATCCTGGCGGCTAAAAAATCTAAGGCTATTGCTGGCCGCTACGAGCTGGGGGGGTCGATTAAATTATCCATGGCCTGGAAGATATCCAAGTACGCCAGCTATGCCTTCGATGTTCCCATCCCGATTAACCAGCCCGGAGTCGGTGCTAATGCCTTCGCCCACGAGTCCGGCATCCACGCCGACGGCGTCCTTAAAGACCCGGAAAATTATGAGTTATTCAATTACGAGGAACTGGGACGTGGTGATGCCGAGCTTGTGGAGACGGGAAGGGAAATATGTACCGGGGAGTATGGCGGCATATCCGGTTTCAGCCACGTAATGGGCAAGCTGGATGTACCCGTCAAGTTCCCTGACAGGGAAAAAGCCAGCGATATTCTGGAACTCGTCAGGTACGCCAACGTAGAATCGCAGAAGCCCCTGGTAGAAGACGAGCTTGTATTCATTGCCAAGTACCCGGGTATAGCTAAAAAGCTTCTCACGCTTACCCCGCTGGCTTAAAACAGCAATTCAGACGAAACCAGGAGGCCATCTTTCGTGATGGCCTCTTATTTTTTCTACGATTATGCTATCATTGGGTTGATATGGATGCGGAATTACCCGAAATAACGTTAAAACCTATCGGCATCGTCAAGAGCGAAATAAAACAGCCGGTTCGTCGAAAAGCCGGGGATATCGTTTCAGAAATAATCATCGATAAAAGCTTCACCGAATCCCTAGATAACCTCGAGGAGTTCTCTCACATCATCGTCCTCTACTGGATTCACAAGTCCCGCCGACCGGCGCCCAAAAAAGTACGCCCTATGGGCAACCCTGCGCATGATTTGATGGGTGTTTTCGCCACGCGCTCGCCGGACCGGCCCAATCCGGTAGGTAAAACTACAGTCAGACTACTGGAGCGCCGCGGAAACATATTGAAAGTCCAAGGACTCGATGCCATCGACGGTTCGCCGGTAATAGACATCAAACCTTATATCCCCGGATATGATTCACCTGAAGACGCCAGGGCACCCTCATGGATGATAAAGGAATAAGCGAGGTACTGCGGCGTACTTACCGGAAGCTCTGGGAAGAATACGGCCCGCAGCACTGGTGGCCTGCCCGGGAACCTTTCGAGGTAATCGTCGGCGCCATACTCACCCAGTCCACCGCCTGGACGAATGTCGAAAAAGCTATCGATAACCTCAGGAATGCCGGGAAGCTTACGCCCGATGCGCTGCGTTCACTATCTGTCCCTGAACTGGCCGAGCTGATTCACTCGTGCGGTTACTATAATGTCAAAGCCCGCAGGCTCAAGTCCTTCGTCGAATGGTTCGGGCAGGAGTATGATGACAACCTGGATAAGCTGTTTAAAGGTGATTTCGACCACCTGCGCACCCAATTGCTGGCTGTTTACGGTATCGGGGAAGAGACCACCGACTCCATCCTGCTCTATGCGGGGAATAAGCCAGCGTTCGTTATCGATGCCTATACCCGCCGCATTGTCGACCGTATGGGTTTATCCCCGGACGGTAACAGCTATGCCGCCTATAAAGCTCTATTTATGAACAATCTGCCGCCTGATGCACAGCTTTTCAATGAATACCATGCCTTGATAGTTCGGCTGGGGAAAGAGGTGTGCCGTACCCAACCCCGTTGCCGACTCTGCTGCCTTAATCCGTTAAACAATACAGAAAATGCATACCCAGCCAGTCAATTCCCCTGCTCTGTTATAAGCCGTATATAAAAAGCTAATAAAAACTCCGAAAAAGTTTCCCGATTGCATGCTCTTTCTATCGACCTGCATTTTCCACTTTTGAGTCTACAATTTTTATTATTTATAAATCCATCTGCCAGTCCGGGGAAAGATTCCGCACACCGCTTATAGCCGCCATATTCATAAATTTATAAATAAACCAAACTGTAACGAAATATTTATATGATACCCGTCTAAATTTATGTCTTAGTTACGATACCCTTGCTATTCTGAGTATGCTACGTGGTAGACCAGAAAAGGCAAACAGGGAGAAATAAGAGAAATAGACTCACACGTAACAGAGTTATTACCCTCTAGATGAAAGTGGAGGTAATTATCATGAAAAGACTTTTCAGGAAAATACGCGAGATGCAGAAAGGCATTACCGGCCTGGAGACGGCGATAATTCTCATCGCCTTCATTATCGTTGCTTCGGTGTTCGCCTATGTCATTCTCTCCGCCGGGCTGTTTTCCTCAGAGAAGACGAAGCAAGCCGTCAATGCCGGTCTGCAATCTACGATGAAAACTGTAGAGGTAAAGAGCAACGTCATCGCTAAAATGGTAGACAGCGTGGTGACGGAACTCTATTTCTGTGTGGGTATCCCCGGCGGCGGCAGCCCGGTTGATTTCAGTCCGCCCACATCGGGTAACATCAGTTCCCTGGTTATCTCATACAATGATGCCAATCACCTGATTCCATCCGTAAACTGGACCATTTTGAAGTTGAGCATGATTAATGCCGATAATCTCCTTGACCCGAACGAGCTGTTCCAGGTTACCGTCCTCATGCCGAGTACAGGCAACATAAGCATAGGGCCTTATGAGAGCTTCGCGCTGGAGATAAAACCCGCCGATGGTCCGGTACTGTCGCTCGAGCGGACTGTTCCCGACCGTGTCAGCCAGTACGTGAACCTGCACTGATGTTGACGATAAATATGAGAATATAATCCGATTTACTGGAATCGGCTCTGGAATACAGTTTAAACGCTGATTGATAATAAAAAAAATAGGTTCATCGACCCCTAGAAGTGATGTAATATGCATCACTTCTAGGTTTTTTTAGCCCATAATTCCTTCATTATCTTGCGTTTGCTATCCAGTGGTACAGGTAGACTACGTTCAAAGAGGTCCACATGAACGCGTGGAACACTAGCCTGAAAAGCCAGTTTCTGTTGAGTGAGCAGACTGGCGATACGAAGCCTCCGGGCCTGCTGCCCGAGTGTTAATCCCCGTTTTGCAGTACGCAGTGCCGGCATAATTATTTACCTTTTCTGAAAAGGATACATTTCTCCAATCATACTCACAATCAGGCATACCCCCAATCCACTGGGGGAAGACACCCAGTTGACTTGCAATAACGGCAGGCGGTCTGGTAAGCTTTCAGCCAGAAGCCGCACACGGGAAGGTATAATGGCTCCGGAATTATCCGTTCAGATTGCCCCCAAAAACAAGACGGGACTGCTTATCGCGAATCCGGTAATGACAGCCTCCGGGACCTTCGGGTACGGGACCGAATACAGCGAGATATTCGATATCCAGAAACTCGGGGCTATCGTCTGTAAAGGCACCACGCTTAAACCCCGCGAAGGAAATCCCCAGCCGCGCCTGGTGGAAACACCCTCCGGCGTTATCAACTCTATCGGACTGCAGAACATCGGCGTCAAGGCCCTTATCAAAGAAAAGGCCCCCGTATGGGCGGAATGGCAGGTACCGGTTATCGTTAATATCGCGGGGGATACCGTCGAGGAATACGCCGAACTGGCCAAAGAACTCGACGGCGTTGCCGGTATAAGCGGCATCGAAGTAAACATCAGCTGCCCCAACGTTAAGGCTGGCGTCGCCGAATTCGGTGCAATACCGGAATCCGCCGCCGGGGCTACCGCTGCTGTTAGAGCGGCCACATCGCTGCCGGTGATGGTTAAGTTGACACCCAACACCGCCGATATAGCCCGGGTGGCCGTGGCTGTGGCTGAGGCTGGAGCCGACGCCGTATCACTTATCAACAGCGTTAAAGCTATGGCAATAGACGTGGAAAAGCGTCGCCCGGTCATCGGAAACATCACCGGAGGTCTTTCAGGTCCCGCGATCAAACCTCTGGCACTGGCCATGGTCTACGAGGTCGCCGGGGCGGTAGACATACCTGTCATCGGCTGCGGCGGCATCACCAATGCTGAAGATGCCCTGGAGTTCATTATGGCCGGCGCCAGCGCCGTTCAGGTGGGCTCGGCAACGTATGCCAATCCCAGCGCTGCCCTCGACATCCTGGAAGGAATCGAGCGGTTTATGGAAAAAGAGGGTATTAATAAGCTATCCGAGATAATCGGCGCGGCAAGGCGATAACTTCAAGGTTAAATAATCCGCTGCCATTGAGTCGAAATATAGATTGTGCTATAG
>CAYYVO010000116.1:0-6423 GCA_964475175.1 uncultured Dehalococcoidaceae bacterium
GTACCACTTCATCCGGCAACTGGCTCTACAGCGCCAGCTACACCGAGGACGGCAATATGGCCGCCCGCCGCGAAAAGGACCCCGGCCCCTTTAACATCGGCCTCTATCCCAAGTGGGGCTGGTGCTGGCCGGTAAACCGAAGAATTATTTACAACCGCGCGTCTGTCGCCCTCGACGGCATACCCTGGGACAAGAATCGCCCCGTTATCTGGTGGCAGTACCAGGGCGCCGAAAAGTGGGTCGGTGATGTCCCCGACGGCGGATGGGCGCCGATAAACGTCGACCCCGCCGGAACCAAATGGCCGTTCATTATGAAAGCGGAAGGACATGCCCGCCTCTTCGGTAACGGCCTGGCAGACGGCCCGCTGACCGAGCATTACGAGCCGTGGGAAGCCCCTGTAGCAAACGCAATATCCGGTCAGCAGAATAACCCCGCCATTAAAGTCTGGCGCCCCGAGGAGCAGGGCAAATCAGATAAATATCCGATTGTCTGCTCCACCTATCGTGTTTGCGAGCACTGGCAGGGCGGGCAGATGACCCGTAATATGCCCTGGGTTATCGAAGCCCAGCCCGAACCGTTCTGTGAAATGAGCGAAGAGCTGGCCGAGGAAAAAGGCATCGAAAACGGTGAACGTGTTATCGTTGAATCGGCCCGCGGCAGTGTCGAAGTGGTCGCCCTGGTGACCAAGCGGTTCAAGCCGTTCAAGATGAACGGGAGCCGGGTACACCAGGTAGGCATACCCTGGCACTGGGGTTACATTGGTCTCTCCACAGGAGCCAGCGCCAATGAGTTAACGCCCCACATTGGTGATGCCAACACGATGATTCCAGAATTCAAAGCCTTCTTGGTCGACGTAAAGAAGAAGGTATAGAGAGAGTAGGAGGAATATATGGCAGAGAAAGCAATACTATACGACGCTACAAAATGCACCGCCTGCCGGGGCTGCCAGGTTGCCTGTAAACAGTGGAACGAGAACGACGAAGTCATTCCGACTAATGAAAACGGAGTCGATTCCAAAAACACAGGCAGCTATGAAAATCCGGCCGACCTCTCCCCTTCAACGTGGCTCAAGATGAGGTTTACGGAGGTAGAGGTCGGCGGCAAGGTAAAATGGCTGTTTACCCGCCAGGCCTGCATGCACTGCACCGATGCTGCCTGTGTAAAGGTATGCCCCAACGAATCTTTGTATCACAATTCTGAAACCGGCTTTGTCGAGTACAACAAGGATACCTGCACCGGTTGCGGCTACTGTATCGATGCCTGCCCCTTTAATATCCCGCGTTCCGACCGCAACATTATCACCGGTATCGCCAAGATGGACAAGTGCACTCTCTGCACCACCGAAGGTCTTAACCGCACCGACGCGGGGATGGAGCCGGCCTGTGTCAAGACCTGTCCTCCCAGCGCCCTGGTTTACGGTGACCGCGCCGACCTGCTGGCCAAAGCTAAGGCGAGGGTGGCGGACCTGAAGGCGATGGGAAAGACCAACGCCAACCTTTATGGAGAGAAGGAGCTCGAAGGCCTGCACGTGCTTTATGTGCTGGAAGAAAGTCCTGATAACTACGGATTGCCGGTAAATCCCCAGGTTTCCGCGGCAACCATCGCCTGGCAGGATGTCATACAACCGGTCGGCTGGGCCGTTGGTGGTCTTACCATCGTCGGTCTCGGAATGAACTGGCTGGTAGCCCGGGCCAACGCCAAGAAGGAGGCAAAATGACGACTAACGAAGTAGTGAAATACCGGAAACCGATAAGGGTATTACACTGGATACATACCGGCTCTTTCATACTCCTGTTCCTCACCGGATTGATTCTCTTCATCCCGGGGCTGGGCTTCCTGGCAGAGGATAGCTGGACACGCGTTCTCCACCGTATCGGTGCGGCTGTCTTCATAATCGTCCCTATCATCTATCTGGTCATTAACCCGAAGTCCGTAGGTCAGGGACTGAAGAAGGCCTTTACCTGGAGCTCGGAGGATATGGAATGGCTGAAAGCCGCCCCCCGCTACTACTTCCTCGGTGACGAGAAAGCCATGCCGCCCCAAGGCGAGATGAACTCCGGCCAGAAAATCTGGTGGCTGTTTACCATAGTCTTCGGGATTATCTTCGTTATTACCGGTATAATCATGGCATTCGCCAAGACAAGCGCCCCTCCGGCGCTGCTGCAGTGGATGGTCTTTATTCATGACGTCGCCTTCATAGCTACCGGCGCCATGTTCCTGCTTCACATCTATCTCGGCGTCTTCCACCCGATGATGAACGAAGCCCTGAAGTCCATCACCGGCGGCACTATCTCCGCCGACTACGCCAAGAAACACCACGGAAAATGGTATGCCGATATCTCCAAAGGCAAGGGAGAGTAAAGACCTAGTGACCCAGGATATTTCCAGTAAAATCATAAAAAACCTGAAAGAACAGGAAAAGGAGGAGGGGAAGCTTCCCCTCCTCCTGGAATTCTACCGCAAACTCATCACTGTCCAGGCCAAGATTCAGAAACGTATCCCCAAACCTAAAGTTCATTTGAGTCCTGAGGCAATCAATACCCGGATACACAGCGGTCAGCCGCTGTTAACTGCCGAAGAACTTACCCTCGATTGGGAACTGGTCCAGGACGCGTTCGAGAGGATTGCCACCGTCTTTTCGGGCTATCCAGAGCTCTTCGGTGAAGTGCCTGAGAAACTCCGGAAGCCGGGGGCAGGACGCTTGCTGACCCGTAAAGCCGTACAGGCATGGTTTGCCGGGAAAAAACTGCCGGAGCCGCTGAATAATAATATCGGTGAAAACCTTATTCAGGCGATTATTCAGGCAACAATGCAGCCTTTCCTGTCCGGTTATTCCCAGGCCTTATACAGCTCTATCGAGCAGGACTACTGGCACCGCATCTACTGTCCCGTCTGCGGCGGCCGGCCCGACTTTTCGTCGTTGAGGACAGACGTTGGGGCAAGATGGCTCCTGTGTTCCCGGTGCGATTCCGAGTGGTCCTTCCCGCGCCTGCAGTGTCCCTATTGTGGGAATCTGGAACAAACAGATTTGACTTTCTACAGCGATGATGAGGGTCTATACCGGCTCTATGTCTGCGAAAAGTGTAAAGGGTACATCAAAGCCATCGATTTACGCAAGACAGATGACGATGTCCTGCTGCCACTGGAGCGTGTTTTAACAGTAGAAATGGACCAGCAGGCCAGAGAAAAGGGCTACAGCCTGCCGGACTAAATCCAGAACGGACTACTATTCTACAGGTTATATTAATCAGGGATTCTGGGACTCCCGTGCCAGTTCTTGTAGTATTCCCTTTTCCCACTGGTCAAACTTTTCTCTGCCCAAGGTATATCCCGTGAGTTCCCATTTCATTTCCTTCAGGTTCTGGACGATCACCGGCAGCCAGTTATAGGGGATAGCTATCAGCACTAGTCCCGGCTCGAAAACCTGTCTCCCTATCGAGCCGAAACCCAGCCCGGTGATGTAGTAATTAATCTTGCCGGATACGTACGGATATGCGTACAGCCAGGAGCATGATAGCGCCGATGATGTCTTGCTTTCGTATATCTCCCCGGTTGAATAGGTCATTGCCCGCAGGACTATTTCTGCCCGTTTAGCGTCGGTCATCAACACCAGGAGGTCCGGGTCGAAGGTTATTTTCTCCAGCGGAGCGAAAACGCCGTAGTTAATCGTCCCGCCTGCCAGGCCGGGATTATGCTGATACATTTTTTTATTGGCACGGGCGTCCTGGAATAATTCCAACTTTACGCCCAGTTCCCCGCTTGCCGCGGCAGAAGCACCACCGGTAATCATTCCCAGTGTCTGCTTCCCGAAGCAGGTCTCATTCTCTTTGGTAAAGTAAAAGGGGGCGTCGCTTTGCTGAGCCTCAACAAGCATTTCGCAGAGGGCCATAGACTTACCCAGCTGCTCAATACCCTCCGGTTTTCGGAAGAGGTACTTGACTCCCACAGGCGGTTTATCCAGGTTCAGTTTCCCGAAGATAGACAGGTCGGTTTGCAAAAGTCTCATCCTGACCTCCTTTGACGTATGTTAACGGGAAATATTCACGCCCAATTCTTGAGGTCGTAGTAGCCCTGGGCAACCTTATAGCGGCATATCTGCTGGCCGCCCAGCCACAGCTGGGTTATCTTGACGTCCCGCAGGCATTTTTCATAGGGGAAGCCCTCGGAAATGGCCATGGAGCCAAGTAACTCGGCACCCTTGTTGATTATCTCCACGGCCGTATCGGCGGCAAAGACCCTGGCGGCAGCGAGCTTACCGATGAACTTCGGCGACCATGTGGGGCCGTATATCTTGCCGTATATATCCGCGTTGTCCAGCATAAAAGCAAGGTTATAGAGGCTTGCCCGCATCATCTCAATGCCGATGGACATATCGGCTATAATCCCGGCGACGATACTATGCTGCTGTACCGGCTTGAATCCGCCCATGCGCGTACCCGTGTATTCCAACACAATCTCGAAGGCACGCTCGGCGATACCCAGGGCTTGCATACCCCCAGACCATCCCGCCACCGCGGTGAGCATATTGCACAGGTTGGCGTCCATTCCCGGCCCGGCGACCCGGTATTCCTTGGGCACCCTCACGTTATCATAGTAGACAGAACCGTTGATAACTGTCTTGAAAAGCATCTTCTTTTCCGGCTTGCCGAAAGAGAGGCCCGGCGCGTCCTTGGGGACGATAATCATGGCGATTCCCTCGTCGCCGAGAGAGGGGTCGGTATTACAAAAGGTGATATAGCTCTCGGCGATGCCGCCGTGGGTGGGCCACATCTTGCTGCCGTTGATAACGTATTCATCGCCTTCGAGTTTGGCGATTGTCTTAATACCGGCGCCGTGCAGCAGGGTATTTTCCGTATCCGCCCCTCCTGCCTCATCGGTCATGGAGAGACAGCCGTAGGCCAGCTTGCCCTGGCAGAAAAGCGGAGCGAACCTGTCCAGGACCGCCTTATTGCCGACGGCCGCGGCCGGTCCCGCCCCCGCCATGTTGGAGCATGCCGAGAGGGCGATACCGGCGTCGCCTTTGGACAGTTCATGGGCGATAATGGCGTTATTGGTCATGGAGTGGATTCCCCCGCCCCCGTACTCAACGGGGTACCCGGATGATTGAATACCCATATCGACGAGTTTCTGGTGAACCTTCTCAACCAGACTGTAGTCTTCCTCCAGCTCTTTGGTGATGGGGATGATTTCTTTCTTGGTAAAATCCCGTAACGTCTGCCGGAGCTGAAGCTGTTCCTCGGTCAACAGATGTTCCAGCTGCATTATCGCCTCCTTAATAAATCTCTTCTCCGGAAAGCATCAGCATGTCCTTCACCATCGGCCCGAACTTCGCCAGGAATCCCTGGTATTCCTTGGTCTTGGCGGCTTTCTCGTTGAACTCCTCGATACTGGTCACGTGCACGATGCCGGCGTACCTGTAGGGGATTTTTTCCGCCGTGACCCCCGTTATCTTCACCAGCTCGTACTTCTTTACAGACGGCAGGCTACTGATAAGGGGTCCCTTATCGGTGGTAACATATTCTTTGAATTGCTCATCTGTCACATTGTCTGCCAGGTTATACAGGATAATTCTCTTGGCCATATCTGTCCTCCTTATTTAATAATCTGTGCGGCTACCTGAAAATTACCGGTAATAGCTGACCTATACTATAGTTATCTCTCGATAGCCTGTCAATAATCTATAGGGTCATAGAAATGGTTAAAAAGACATAGAACGTGATATCAGTGACCCGGTCCCGGGGCTTCCGATGGCGGCCACAGCTCATCCGCCACGTCGTCCAGGCCCAGTTCCAGGAGTTTTTTACGGCTGGGTTTGGTGGTCTCACGGCTCCAGTCCAGGGCGCCGAGGCCCCAGTACGCCTGGGCTTCGATATTCACCGAAATATTGACCAGGGGGCCGTCTTGCTGAGGGGGACGCCCGATTATCCTGCCAGGCACATTATGTTTCAGAGGATTGATACCTTCGCGCAGGTTAAAGACGTGACGCATATTATAAATCCTCTCACCCACCTTGAGCATTTCATCCTCGGAACGCTCCCAGCCGGTCACGGCGCCCATGAATCCCGTAAGGTATTTTATAGTATTCCCCCCTACGAGGTCGCTGAACATACACCAGCCGGTGGCATTGACAAGTTGCATGGTGAAGGCAGACGGGCCGAAGTTCATCTGGGTATGGCGGCCCGGTGTTGCATCCATCTGATAGCGCGCTGCGGATGTCGCCTCGGGGAACGATGGTGCTTTGGGGTCGTGCATGCCCAGTTCCTGGCCTCCGATATGAATGGCGAACTCCTCGGCTCCCTTGCCGATTTTCTCGGCGGCTTTCTTTACGCCATCGGCGAGTACGTCTCCAAACCCTTCTCTCTTGACCATCTTTTCCGTCATGGCGACGATTGCCTGGTGGTTACCCCAGGTAAGCTCAATGC
>CAYYVO010000117.1:0-2481 GCA_964475175.1 uncultured Dehalococcoidaceae bacterium
GGGAACACGGGCTGGTGCTACTGACGCACTCCTCGGAGCCGGTAGGGCATATCTACTCCGGCAAAGGTGCGGCTACCCCGGGCATGCTTTATCCGTTTCTTGCCAACTTCCCAGATTTACCGATAGTGTGCGCTCACTGGGGGGGAGGACTACCTTTCTATACCCTGATGCCGGAGGTCAGGAAAGCGCTTGAAAACGTATATTTCGATACGGCAGCATCGCCGTTTCTCTACCGTCCTGAGATATATCGCGAGGTCGAGAGGCTTGTCGGCGCCGACAGGATTCTCTTCGGCAGCGATTATCCATTGATGCCCCAGCGGCGGGTGATTGATGAAATCAATGAAGCCGGCCTGATAGAGGAAGACCGTACTATGATTCTCTCCGGCAATGCACGCCGGCTGCTGGGTATATAGACTGGATTATGGAACAGATTCGTTCTTTTATCGCCGTGGAACTTCCCCAGGAGATTAAGGTGGAACTGGGCCGGCTTGAAGACCGTCTGGCATCGGGGAGTCATGCGCCCGTAAAGTGGGTAGACCCTGATAACATGCACCTGACCCTGAAGTTCCTGGGTAATATCAGCCCCGGCATGACGGGAAGGATAACCTCGGTCATTGAAGAGTCAGTACGTGAGACTCATCCCCTGAACCTGGAGATACGCGGACTCGGCGTTTTCCCTAATCCCAGGCGTGTACAGATAGTCTGGGTAGGACTTAGCGGAGAAATCGACCGCCTCGGCCAGTTGCAGAAACGCATCGAGTCGGGACTGGTGCCACTCGGTTTCAAGGCGGAATCCCGTGGATTCACACCGCATCTCACACTTGCGCGGGTACGGGACCATGCCAGTCCTGATGAAAGGCAAACTCTCGGGCAGCTGGTTACCGGCGCCAGGTTTACTACCGACTGCAAAATCAAGGTAGATGCTATTAATCTGATGAGGAGCCAGCTTACCAGGGAAGGCCCGGTATACAATCGTATCAGCTCGGTAGCATTAAAATAATCATTTTTCACTGTAGTTCAAGTCCCACCTGAAGTTTACTCTCCTCTATTTATTATCCCAACGCACGCACCTCCGCGGTCTATATGTAGTATTTCAATCGTTTAATCCTAAAAAGAGCATTAACGGTGAAATGTATCCAGAATAAAGTACTTTCAGGCTCAATATTTACTAAATGTTTACATGGTAGCAGTTGAAATTAATAGCCTGTTTAGCCTCCAACCCTTAAAATATCCATGTACAGCAAGACAAACACCGGGAGGCACAAGATGACCGCATCAAAAGAGAGAATCCTGCTGGTCGATGATGAAGAAGGAATCAGGTGTATTCTTAACACGGGCCTGGCTATGCGAGGTTATGAATGTGATGAAGCAGAGACCGGCGAGGAGGCTCTGGAGAAGCTTGAGGATAAACCTTCAGACCTCGTAATCATGGATATAAATATGCCGGGCAGACTCGGCAGCGAGGTGCTGCCGGATATCACCGAGCGTTTCCCCAAGACGGCCGTAATCATGGCCAGTGGCGTCGACGACCCTCAGGTTATCGCCCAGTGTATCAAGAACGGCGCTCAGGACTATATTAATAAACCCTTTAAATTCGAGCAGGTTTTACAGAGTGTCAACGGAACGATGGACAAGCAAAAGGTGGTACTTGAGATTCAACGCTATTTTCAGGATTTGAAAGGTAATAAAGGTAAAAAACAATTAGATCACAGACAACTTTTCCTCAGCGCTATTGAAGCGCTGGTCAATACACTTGAAGCTGTTGACAGCTATACCAAAGGGCACTCACAAAATGTAGCCCGGATTGCCCGGCTCATCGGCCAGCGGCGCGGGCTCTCGGCAGGAGAGCTTGAAGACCTGCACTGGGCGGCACTGCTTCACGATGTCGGTAAAATAGCTGTAGACCCGGATATACTTAATAAACCGGGCGAACTGACACCCAATGAATACCGCCACATCATGACCCACGCTGTAGTCGGCCCCAGTCTCGTGCGACCTTTCGTCAACGATAGTGTGATAGATATTATATCCCATCACCATGACCATTACGACGGGACCGGCCTGAACCAGGAATCACGCGGTAAGGATATCCCCGTGGGTGCCCGAATAATCGCCGTAGCGGATGCCTATCAGGCTATGACGGCGGACAGACCTTACCGGCAGGCGATGTCCACCGCAGACGCTATGGAAGAGCTGTTGTGGTGCAGCGGCTCACAGTTTGATCCGGTAATCGCCAGTATTCTCATAAGCATTATTCAGCAGAAAGAGTGTGTTGGCTCTGTAGGTTAGTTTCTAATATAACCAGTGTATTATAAATAATAATCATCAAAGGAGCGGTGGTTTTAAATCCCGCTCCTTTCGATTTTTATAAAAATAATTGATTAAGTAACAGGGCATCTGAAGCTACCGGGCCAATATCTTTTCCTATTGTCAATCGCAGGCATTTCAGCTTATAATAATAAAGGATACTTTTTATTATTT
>CAYYVO010000117.1:2491-6387 GCA_964475175.1 uncultured Dehalococcoidaceae bacterium
GGGAGGAGGACTCCATGGAACAAGCTGGTTTCCCCAAGTGTCAGAAATGCAATACCGGTGATCTGGTGCCTTTGTCCGATTTCGGCAGCCAGGGGGCATCAATTAAGTATAAAGCCTGGGTTTGCACCAATCCTGATTGCGGCTACAACTTAAAAATCAGGAATGGTGACGTTTATATCAATGAACCCATCATGAGCGGTACACTTCACAATTCCCGCTCCCGATAAGAGTCAGGGAGCCACCTTTACAGCAGAAGAGTACGGATGGAGAATGTGCTTCCTCCGATAACAAAACTCAAGAGGATAGCACTTGACCTGCTTTTTCCGCAGTGGTGTATCGGTTGTGGCAGGGAAGGTGACTATACCTGCGATTCCTGTCGCCGGTCACTGTCTATAATTATTCCCCCGGTTTGCCCCAGGTGCGGTCGTCCCCAGTCACAAGGCGTACTCTGCCCCGAATGTGTCGATGTTCAAACTGACCTCGACGGCATTCGTTCCCCTTTTTTGTTCGATGGCTTGATACGTAAGGCCGTCCATGAGCTAAAGTACCGCAACCTCCGGGCGCTGGCGCCGTCTCTGGCTCAATTATTATATGACTACATCATTGAAAATCCAGTAAAGGGCGAGGTGCTGGTGCCGGTTCCGCTTCACAGCAAACGCTTGAGAGAACGCGGGTATAACCAGTCGGCACTAATAGCCCGGGAACTGGGTAAAATCAGCGGTCTGCCGGTTGTGGATGATTGTCTCATCCGCATCAACTATACGCCGCCTCAAGCAAGGTCGGCCAGTGTCACCGAGCGGCGAACTAATGTTTCCAATGCTTTCGCGTGTCTCGATGGGAGATTGAGCGGGAAGCAAGTAATCGTAATCGATGATGTTTCAACCTCCGGGTCTACCCTCGATACCTGTGCCGGTGTACTAAAAGCCGCCGGGGCTGCATCGGTATGGGGATTGGTTATGGCCCTTGAACTGTAGACCGGTGCTTGATAAAAATATCATGAGGAGTATGAAAGTATGGAGCTGCAGATAGCCGGAACCAATATGGAAGTAACGCCAGCCGCGCAGAGTTATATTGAACGTAAACTGGGCAAGCTCGATAGGCATCTGCCTGATATTATAGATGTTAAGGTGGAAATTGTCGAGGAAGGAACGAAGTCGCCTCAGGAGCGGTACCTGGTGCGGATGACTGTTAACAGCGGTGTCGGCCGCGCTGTCTTTCACGGTGAGGAGAGGGGAGAAGACCTCCTCCAAGCCGCGGACAAGGTTATCAGTATTATGACCCGCCAGCTCGAAAAACGTAAAGGCAAGCTGTATGACAAGGGCAGGGGAAGCTCTCTTGCCAGGGGAGGGTATGAACCGGTAGAAACATCGGAAACCGAGAGACAACTGGTTAAGACCAAGCGCTTTATCATCGAGCCGATGTCCCTAGAAGAGGCCATAGAGCAAATGGAGAAACTCGGTCATAATTTCTTCCTTTTCTTTGACAGCGATGCCGGAGAGGTCCGGCTCCTTTACCGCCGCAAAGATGGCAATTACGGTCTGATTGAGCCTGAGTTCAGATAGGCGGCAAGTTGACAGCCGCTGTTTAAGGCATCATACTTAGATTAGAGGTATCTAAAGCCACAATGGCAGTAAAACATAAGACTCTTTATTTATTTTTAGCGCTAGCCTGCTTTCTTGGGATTATCCTTGTCTTTGTCTTCGATGGTTATATAGGTGTTTATGACAGTCTTGTCATGGACACCGGTCAGTTCCCGCAGAAGATTGAAGCCGACCAGTGGCAGACAGAAAGGTTTGGATATCTGGTCTCGATGGGTGTTGAGAGGGGCGGCAGGATAGACTTTACCTATACTGTGGAAAACCACCGTTTTTCAGCTTATGAGGCTGACGTGGATGTGTCCCTGTGGTTCGGGGAGGAAAAGTTGTCCGATTTAACAAGCGGACAAATATCGGCAGGCGCTTTTAATAATGGCGAGCTGAAATGGACGCTGGAGACTGCGGGACTCGTTCCTGACGGTTATCCGGAGGACCAGAGCTACAATGTTGACCTGATTATTAACCGCAGCGGGATAGAGCGGAGGATTTATGTAAATATCAGTCCTTCGGCTTTCCCCAAACCGGTAATAATACCGTCACGATAGCCGCTTTGAGGTATGGCGTAAATGAAACTTGAATATGTATTATACGGATTCGGCATCCTGTTCTGTATCGCCGGTGTTGGCTACCTGGCAGCGGAGTATGTAAGGTATCTTTCCGATATCGGCAAGATAGGGTCGCTGCTGCTTACAGTAGGGCTCTTTACATTCCTGGGTAAATATTTCGAAGGACTGGGGTGGTGATTATATGGTAACGGCAGTAGCAGTACTGGCTGCGCTGGCTTTTATAGGCTGGCTCATCTACCGGGCGGTTAAGGAGAAGGGGGTAAAGGCTCACTTCGTCAGTTATGGCATAGCCGTCGTGGCAGGTGTATTCACGTACGCCTATTTCCTCAGCCTGGATTTTCCGCAGCTCATTAAAATCGTAGCCAGTATTCTTCTGGGTATCATTCTGATTATTATCGCTGCCCTTTACCAGCGCCGCCAGGCGCGCAGGTCATAATATCTTCTTTTGTCTCCGGTCATGAATCAGGGGTTATTTTATACAATATTCTACACCGATGCCGGCTGGGTAGGCCTGCAGGGCTCTAAAGCCGGGCTGCGCCGGGTTGTATTACCCCGCCCCTCGGAGGAGGAAGTGGCCGCAATACTCGCGGTTTCTCCGGAAAACGTCATTCAATCGCAGCACCTTTTTTCTGAGCTTGTCGAACGTCTAAAGGCGTACTTTACAGGTAAAAAAGTAGAATTCAAGGATAAACTAGACATTTCAGATGCTACCGCTTTTCAACGTTCAGTATGGGAAGCTACCAGGCTCATACCATATGGAGAAACACGAAGCTATGCATGGCTCGCTGCGGTAATAGGACAACCGAAAGCGGCGCGGGCTGTGGGGCAGGCGCTGGGTAAAAATCCAATCCCGGTTATCATTCCCTGTCATCGTGTGGTGGTCGGCAATGGCGGTATGGGGGGTTTTAGCGGGGGAATCCAGATGAAAGGGTTCCTTCTTGGCCTTGAATCGAAAAAAGCCGGAAATTAACCAAACTATTTCTTACTTGCCAGTACGGAGACACCTGATTTATTTCCGCAATTTCCTTGGAACTCTGGAAGCGCCTTTAAGTCTCAGGTTAAGGAAGTCCATTTCATACTCTTCAATAAGACCATCGCCGGCAAAACTATAATATCTGTTATCGCCGATGATAATGTGGTCCAGCACCTTCAATTGCATAATTGTCCCGGCATAGACCAGTTCCCGGGTCAGTCCTTTATCACTCTGACTTGGCTCCGGATTGCCGGAAGGATGGTTGTGGACGAAAATCAGGGAGGCAGCGTTGTTTTTCAAAGCGCCCTCGACTACCTCGCGGGGGGATACGGAGCTGCTGTTGACCGTACCCTCGGAAAGGTTGACGGTATCGATTATCTGGTTCTGGCTGTTCAGGTAAAGCACCTTGAAGGTCTCTTTTTTCAGGCCGCGCATGGCATGGTAGAGGTAGTCGAAAACCTCCTGGGCGGACTTGTAAAACGGTTTTTCCAGTATACGGGCTTTGAGGAACTCCCGGGCGACCTCCTGTATCAGCTTGATACCGAAGGCGCTGTGCGCGCCGATGCCTTCTATTTTCTGCAGTTCCTCTACCGGGGCTTCTAGGACGCCGCGCAGTGTCTGGAATCTTTTTATCGCCTCCTTGGCGGGCTGCTTGCAGTCTTTACGCGGTGTGCCCAGGCTCAATAGCAGTTCCACTATTTCGTAATCATGAAAGCCGATAAGACCCGATTTCAGGAACTTTTCCCGCAGCCTTTTCCGGTG
>CAYYVO010000118.1:0-1800 GCA_964475175.1 uncultured Dehalococcoidaceae bacterium
GAGACAGGCACAGCGGTAGTCTGTCCCGAACTCGACCCTGACACCGGCGAGATTGTGGGCTGGCGAGGCTACGACTAATGACCGACCGCGAGCGCACGCTGCTGATGGGGATACGCCAGGGGTTGCTCCTACTTGTGGACGTGTTGGAGCGATACCTTGACATGACCCCACGCACGGGCGACCTGCGGAAGGAACGAAAGCGGCAATCCAGGGAGGAATGCTGATGGAGCGTAGAGTACCGTTTGGTATGCGTAAAGTGAACATAGCCGAGGTGCTGGCAACGAGCACGTGTGACAGTGACTTGATGCTCTCGCCCTGGGATTCGCTGGTGGTGGTGCATGAGCCGCCGATGCGGTTCTTAATCTCCAGCGGCCCGAGTTTTATCGGCGAGAATAATAGTGGAAATTGAGTGGACATTTTTCTCCTTTCCTTTCGATTTTATTTTACACGTCGTTTGCTTGTATCTATATCCAGTATTTTGCCCAGGTTTTCCCCGAAAATCATGCGCTTGATTTCATCGGTTACCGGGGCGTAGCCATAGCCCTTCTGCAGGTCTTCCGGCATCTCAAACGTTCTTAGGCCGATAACCGCCTCCCGGAACAGACCGCCGGGGCCGTAGAAGTCCGTGCCCCAGACAATTCTCTCCGGGCCGGCGAACTGAATGGCCTCGCCGATGATTTCCGCCAGGCGGCGCGGCGCGGCCCTGTACCACGGCATAATCAGGCTAAGGCTAATGTATACGTTGGGGTGCGATAGCGCCACCATGTTCAGGTCATGGCAGAGTGGCCAGCCGGCGTGGAAGGCGATTACCTTCAGGTCGTAAAAGTCATTGACCACGTCGTCCAGCAGGACCGGCAGGCAGTACTTTGCTTTGCCGGGCGGGCACCAGCTCCAGCCGGTATGGATGGACACGATTACGCCGAGTTCTTCAGCCCGTTTATAGAAGGGCCATATCCGCTCGTCGTTGATGTAGGTATCTTCCGGCGGATAGAACTTGAACAGCTTGCAGCCCCTTTCCTGCGCCAAGTAATCCATCTCCCAGAGCACATCCTTCATGCCACGCTTGATGAACGGGCCCACGTTGGGCTGGACGATAAACCTGTCCGGGTACTTTTCCGCGGCGGCAAGCAGGTAGCCGTTGGTCGACCACTTGGTGGAATAGCCGGTGGTTTCCATCATGGATTCCGGCAGGATGCATGCCATGTCCACGCCGTAGCGGTCCAGATAGACAATCAGCTTGTCTTCTTCGGGCATATCCGATTTTTCGGCTTTGGTTACAGGTGGTTCTTTCCAGTCTTTGGTAACATGGTGGGGAACGGCGTTGAACGCGCGGGCGGTTTCCGCCGTCCCGTACACCCACTTCCTGTATTCGGGGAAGTAGTTGAAGTATTTCTTGTTCGCCTCGCCGCTAAGGTGGCATTCGACGTCTATCTTAAAATAGTCGTCTTTTTCAAACTCGGGATACTGTGCCATTGTTAATACTCCTTATCACGCAGAGGTACATAAAGTCTTTATTACTTTTTCTCAGGACGGAAGCTCTTGAAGTACTTGGTCTTGTCGAGACGCGCTTCGTACTGCTCGTGCATCTTGTGGAAAGCCTGTCTCTCGCCCATACCTTCGCGGTCGCGGATGAACATGAGATCTCTCTCGTCTTCGCTGTACTTGAGATTGGTGCTGAAGGTGTGGTATAGAATGACCTCTTTAAGGTTGGTGAGGCCCAGCCGGTCCAGCATGTGGCGGCGGGCAAATTTACCCATGACCACGCAGTCGCGCGGAAGCAGGGCGATGGCGGAGGCGAGG
>CAYYVO010000118.1:1810-6259 GCA_964475175.1 uncultured Dehalococcoidaceae bacterium
GGTCACATAGCCGGCTTCCTCTGCCTCTTTACCGCTGATGGTACGGCCGGTAAGGAGGATTTCCTCGACCTTCTTGGTGTGGCCCATGACCAGCTCGATGGGCAGGGTGGGCAGGCCGCCGAAGGCGAGGCGCTGGCCCATCTGGGAGAACTTGGCATTCTCGCCGCAGACTACGATATCCGCAGCCTTGGTGATGTAAAGTCCAGCCTCGATTGCCCAGCCGTGGACTTTGACCATGACTACCTTGTTGCAATCGAGTATGGCCTGCGGGAAGCCGTAAAGCTGGTCCTGGTCTGTCTGGAGCCGGATTCTCTGGCTGGGTTTAAAACCTTTCTCACCGCCGTAAACGCGGTAGACCATGGACAGGTCGAATCCGGCGCAGAAGTTCCTGCCGGCGCCCTGAAAGATTACCACGTTGCAGTCATCATCATGGTTGATTTCCCACATCGCTTTCTTGATATCGCCGGTCATCTGGTCCTCGCCGATGCTGATGGCGTTGTTCTTATCGGGTCGGTTGAGGGTAAGGTAGGTAACCTTGGGTTCTTCCTTGTCTTTCTCGAGTAGAATGCTTTCGAATTTCGGATAAGCCATTGTGTTTTTTCCTCCAGTTTGCTTTTTTATTTACGTACTCTATAAAGCGCAATCAAGCTTATTGTTCCATGTTCATAAAATAGGGCTGAACATGGGAAAATAGCATAGAATCAGCTAAAGAGTGTCAACTGCTATCGAAACCGTAGATAGGTTGAGGTATCGGTTTGAGTCCGGGATGCAGTGAGAATGCTTTTCTTCGTCCTTTGAGCAGTCCCATATCACCAGTAAAGTTCTGACACCATAAATAGTCCGTTTGCCCCTCTTGCAGATGGGGACTTGTAAAAGGTAATTAAACCGGCAGCAGCTGGAAGTAATAGAGGTGTCGCTGCTAAAGAATCATGTCCCCTTTGCTCGCTTGACACAATTGCCCCGGATAGAGTTTTTATAAGCGAATGCGCCATAATATTTTACTTTAATTGAGAAGGTGATGTCAAACGAGATAATGAGTTTAAGAAAAAACTAAAGTTATAGTAAGGCAGTACTATTCGAACGGGTAGTCGGTCGTTTAATATTAGTAAGATTATCGGTATACAGAACCTTGTCATGCAGCTTCATTCTGAAATGAATCGTAGAGCCCTTTAAGTGATTTTATAGCTTCCGACGGCAATTGCTTCACCTTGCCTGAGGATAAAGCCAGCAGGTAAATCCTGGCGGTCTTTTCAATGAGTTCACAGGCGGTGAAGGCGTCACGCATAGCGCGGCCGGTGCCCACTGCTCCGTGATTCTGCAGGAGAACGGCATTTCTATCTCCAAGTGCGTTCAGGACTTTGTCCACCTGTTCCGGGCTGCCGGTGTGAGCGTACCCGGCCAGCTTTATTCCGCCCCCCAGGAAGGCTACCTGGTCATCGAGGATGGGAGGGATATCGAGACCTGCCACGGCCACGGCGCTGGCAAAGACGGAATGGGTATGAACCACGGCATTGACGTTCTTCCTGGCCTGGTAGATAGCTACATGCAGCTTCGTCTCCATTGAAGGAGGCAGCTGCCCTTCAACGGTTTCGGCATTGAAATCCAGTATCTGGATATCATCGATGGTGAGAGAGTTGTAGTCCTTTGAACTGGGGGTAATCGCCAGCAGCTGCCGTTCGCCCTGGGGTTTTAGGCGCAGGCTGATGTTTCCGGCAGTTCCGACTACCAGACCTTTTTCCAGCATTTGCCGGGCGGCTTCCAGCACTATTTGCTTTTCTTTACGCCACTGGCTCAACAGGCGTCCTCAGGGGGTATTATTACTTACACGTCATTGTAATACAGAGTGGAGTTAGAATCCAATGTTGTTGGATAAGGTGGGGATAAATGGGTATCACTTTACATAAAGTAGAACCGGACTTATTTTTACCTTAGCGTCGCGCCGAGCTCTTTGGTCAGCCTCTTCAGGATTTGCTCCTGGACTTTGTTGGCCTCTTCATCGGTGAGGGTGTGGGTGGGTGACTGGTAGACCAGCCGGTAAGCTAATGATTTCTTTCCCGCGGCCACCTGCTTCCCTGAGTAGGTATCGAAGAGCTTGATTTCGGTTACCAGCGAGAAGCCCCTGACAATATCGACTATCCTCTGGTGGGTGACATCGGCATCCACTACCAGCGCCAGGTCCCTGATAATACCCGGGAAACGCGGTATAGCCAGGAACATACCGTGGCCGGCGGCTGTAGGCAGCAGGGACATCACATTAATTTCGAACAGGCAGACGGCCCCTTTAATCTCGAATGCATCGGCTACCTTGGGATGCAGTTCGCCGATAACGCCCAGCGTTGTTTTTTCGCCATTGGTTTCAACGATAACGGCGGCTTGACGGGCAGGGTGAAGTCCTTCATCGCTGCCCTTTTCAAATCTAACTTCGATATCCAGTCCTTTCATGAGACTTTCAATCAATCCCTTAACATCATAGAAGCCGAACGGGCCGCCACCATTGCCCAGCCACGAACGCTCAGCCCTGGGACCGCTCATGACGCCGCAGAGTATCTCCGGCTCCGCGGGCAGGTTGTTTTCCCGGGGCAGGTATATTTTTCCCAGTTCGAACAGCCTTATACCTCCCTCTTCATGCCGCTGGTTGGCCTCAAGCGTAGTAAGCAGATTGGAACGCAGCGTGGTACGCAGATACTCCTGGTCTGTGGACAGAGGCTTAACGATGCGCAAAGGCATAGGCTCCGGGGGATGCGGACTGGGGAACAGGTTACTCATCGCCTGCAGACTGGTGAGAGAGTAGGTAATTATCTCGTTGAACCCATAGCCCGCCAGACATTGCCTTATTCTCTTCTTGAGGGATATCAGGGGGTCAGGATTATGCTGGGGAATGGGGTCGGCAAGCAAGGTAGTGGGGATTTTATCATAGCCGACGATGCGGGCAACCTCTTCGATCAGGTCAACATCCTGCCGGATATCGCTGCGCCAGTAGGGAGCGGTGGTTTTTACCTGACCGTTCTCTTCCTGGCACTCGAAACCCAGCGATGTCAAAGACTCCACAATCTGGTCGAGTGAATACTCAATACCTATGATCCGCTTCATCTTTTCCGGCTTGAGGAGTATCGGCTCGGGGTCTTTCTTTCCGGGGTAAACGTCAACGATTCCCGGGGCGACTTTACCACAGCCCAGTTCCGCGATGAGCTGTGTGGCATGCCTGAGAGCCGGGATGGTCATGCCGGCGCTGATGGCGCGTTCGAAACGCATCGCGGCTTCACTCGACAGGCCGAGGGTATGGCCGGTATAGTGGATGCTGGCAGCATTGAAGCTGGCGGCTTCCAGTAAAATAGCTGTCGTGTTTCCGGTGACCTCGCTGTCCAGACCTCCCATGACCCCGGCGATCGCTACCGTCCCCTCGCCGTCGGCGATGGTCAGCATATCGCCGGTAAGCTTTCGCTCCACTTCGTCGAGGGTATAGAATACCTCGCCGTCGGCGGCCCGGCGGACAATGATTTTCCTGCCCCTGATTTTATCGTAATCGAAGGAGTGCAGGGGCTGGCCGTACTCCAACATCACGTAATTGGTGATATCGACGATATTGTTGATGGGACGTTGACCGCAAGCGATCAGGCGCTCCTGGAGCCATGGCGGCGAGTCCGTTATGGTTATATCGGTAATCAGGGTGGCACAGTACCGGGGACAAAGGTCGGGGTCGGCGATTTCTATGGCTATCTGCGCGTATACAGGTTCGCCGGTCTCTTCGTAATCGATTTCCGGGATGTGCATTTTCTGGTCGGTCAGGGCAGCAACCTCCCGAGCGATGCCGACCACCGAAAGGCAGTCAGGGCGGTTGGCGGTAACATCAACGTCGAAAACGGTATCGCCCATATAATCCGCCAGCGGCATGCCGATTTTTGCTTCCGCCGACAGGACCATAATGCCCTCGTGGCTTTCCGATATCCCCAGCTCTTTTTCCGAGCAAATCATACCGCTGGAAGCCACGCCGCGTATCTTGGCCGTTTTTAGTTCCTCGACCTTGCCGTTATAGGGATTTATCAGGCGTGCGCCGACGCGGGCAAAGGCTATTTTATCACCGGTATTCAGGTTGGGGGCGCCGCAGACCACCGTTTCCGGCTCTCCTCCGAAATCCACCGTGGCCAGTCTAAGCCGGTCGGCGTTGGGGTGGGGGTTGATTGCCTTTATCTGCCCGATGACCACATTATCCCAGCTGATATCGCTTTCCTCCAGATATGCCTCCAGGCCGGCAAATGTAAGCTTTTCGGCAAGCTCTGCCGTAGGCAGGGTAACGTCTACATAGTCTTTCAGCCAGTTGAGTGGTACTTTCATTATTCTATCCTGAACTCTTTATTCTAATCGATGTCGTTGCGGGGAACCCCGACGCGTTGGGGCGATGTGGCAATCTTTATACTGTCTTACGGATTGCTTCGCTCCGCTCGCAATGAC
>CAYYVO010000119.1:0-6257 GCA_964475175.1 uncultured Dehalococcoidaceae bacterium
CCACTGCTCCATACCTACCTTAACCATACCGGCGCTATTCCTGCTTATTTCCTTCTGGGTAATTCCGGTTTTCCCGATAATCGTATCGATATTCGTTTTTTCGCTGGCAACGGCTATTCTTCTATGTATGTACCTGCGCCCGATGACTATATACAGAACTGCGATAACGGCGGTAATTACAGCCGTCCAGACCCAGGATTGTAGCACCATTGTAACCAGTCCGCCCAATATGGCCGCTGAGCCGACGAATACCATGTCGAGTCCCGTCTCAATACCGACGATAAGCTCGAGGAGGATAAGCACCAGGCCGATAGCTATAAAGATTAGCCACAACCAGTTATCAATAAAGGTCATTTCAACAAGTCCATTTTCCATAGGCGCTCCCTTCCTTTTTTATTATGTGCGATTTTTCAGTGTTCGTAATTGTAGATGAAAATATATATATTGTCAATTATTTTGATTTCAAAAAATTCTGAAATCATTTATGAATTGTTTATTCCTGCGGTCTAACCATTTATGATATTTTTATTTTTACAAAGGTAGACTGTGATATCTAAGAATTAAATGAGTGTTTCATTTGCTACTTCACAAATAGGTATTTATGAAACACGGGGGATTTAGTTAGTATGTTGAACATGACCATGACTAACGATCCTGGTAAAAGCGGCATCAGTGATATTGCCGGTGTTCTGGGTGGAGGGATACAGGAAGGTTCTCTGGTTCTTATAGAAGGCGAGTCCAAGACCGGGAAGAGCGTTCTGGCACAACATATAACCTACGGTGTGTTACGTTCAAAAGAGTGCGGGATAGCATACTATACCTCTGACTACAATTCTTCCGGGCTGATTGAACAGATGGATTCCATGTCTCTGGAAGCCAGGCACGATCTGATAACAGACCGCCTGCGCGTATATCAGGTAGATACGGCAAAAGCCATGAAGGAATCTGACATTATCCTCAAACGTCTTGTTAAACATTTCACATCACTGCCCGGGCGGTTCAAGCTGATAATCGTGGACTCGGCATCGCAGTGTTTAACGCGAGTGAATAATCTTCTGAAAATGGACTTCCTTCATTCCTGCAAACAGCTGTGCGATAAAGAACGCTCCTTTATTCTGGCGCTGGATACCTATGTTTTTAAAAAAGAGACTCTCGCCCGTGCGCGTGAAATGAGTGACTATTACCTCAAGCTTAAAACCCCGGACATGCTGCTTGAAGCGGGCCGTGTCGACCCCCGGGCTATAAAAATACTGGAAGTGAACAAGCTGGGCGGGGCTGAACGACGGTGGCAGCCCGGCATACGGTTTGAAATCAAGCCTAAAGTAGGCATTCAGATACTGCCTTTCGTTCAAGTCAAGGTATAGTCTCATCTTACTCCAATCGATACCCCGATTTTCCGTTCTTTTCTTCCACTGATTATTGTATTATCATTAACTATTAATGCCGTTCACAGATAGTCAGACAGTCTTATCTTTTATCAAGACCTTCTCTTTAGTCCTGCATCAGTGCGCAGGAAAAGTCGGGACAGCGACGCAGGTTATTGCTATATTGTTATTAAAGGAGACGCGTTTTATATGGAATGGTCGGAAAGAATGAACGCAGCGATTGACTATATCGAGCAAAACCTGGCGGGCGAGATAGACTTCAAGGAAGCGGCAAAGAGGGCCTGCTGCTCCACGTTTCATTTCCAGCGGATTTTCTTTGCCGTGAACGGCCTGACTCCGGCGGAATATACCCGAAGGCGAAGACTCACCCTGGCTGCCAGCGAACTGACCTCCAGCAATGCCAGGGTCATCGATATCGCTATCAAGTACGGCTACGAATCGCCGGATGCGTTCACAAGGGCATTCCGGAACCTGCACGGTGTGACACCACAGGCAGCGCGCGAGCCGGGTGAAATGCTGGTGGCCTATCCGCGTATCTCCTTTCACATCGTACTAAAGGGAGGTAACGACATGGATTACAGGATTATAGAAAAGCCCGGCCTGACGATCGCCGCAAGAACCCGCCAGTTCACTACCGCCAACGGACAAAACTTAGTGGATATTCCAAAATGGTGGGACGAATTCCTGGTTACAAAGGATTGTCAGGCATTGACTTCGCTATCGGGCAACAAACCCGGCGCCGTAACCCGCAGCGCCATGCTTGGTATCTGCTACGGGGAGGCCGATGATGTTGAATTTTCCTACGGTATCGGCGTGGAGCTTCCTCAAGGGGCTTCATCCGGCGAATTTGAGAAGATAGAGATACCGGCAGCCACCTGGGCGTTGTTCGACTGCACCATAGATAATCTGCAGGACGTCACCAGGCGTATTTTCAGCGAATGGTTCCCGTCTACCGGCTACGAACACGACGCTATACCGGAGCTCGAAGTCTACCTGCCGGAAAAGCCGGGTGAGGTAATGAAGTGTGAGTTGTGGATGCCTATTATCAAGAAGTAAATTTCATACTGGAAAGTGCAGGGGCGGGGAGTATACTCTCTCCGCTCCTGCTTCAATGACCTACGGTATCGTGCTACAATGAATTCCGGAATGACGCCGAAAAATTTTTCATTGTCTATCAGCGAAGGACTGGATACCACCTGTATAGGACAGAACGTTATCTATTACCCCGGTCTGCCTTCGACCATGGACGAGGCGCGGAGGCTGGCTCAACAGGGCGCCGTCGGGGGGACGGTAATTATCGCCGATGAGCAGACAAAAGGCCGGGGGAGGATGCAGCGCCAATGGTTAACACCGGCCAATAATATCGCGATTTCCATCGTCCTTTATCCGGATATAAACGCTCTGCCGTACCTTATCATGATAGCCTCGCTGGCTGCTGCACGGGGTATCGAAGCTGTCACCCACCTTAAAACACAGATAAAGTGGCCCAACGATATCCTTATCGGCGGGAAAAAGGTCTGCGGAATATTGATAGAAAACGAGTTGAAGGGGAATCAGGCGGCCTTTTCGGTTGTAGGCATCGGTATTAATATCGCCCTGAGGAGTGAAAATTTCGCCGAAATCGCGAATACGGCTACCGCTCTCAATAACGAAGCGGGCAAGGACGTGAACAGGGTGGATATTATCAGAAGCCTCCTGGAGGAGTTCGAGCTTTTGTATCTGTCTTTGCCGGAAGGGAACGAAATTTTTAATATGTGGCGTGACAAACTAATAACGCTAGGTAAAAAAGTAACGGTGACGTGCGGTAATGATACCCTGGAAGGTATTGCCGAATCGGTAGACAGGAGCGGCGCAATACTGCTTCGACACTCCACCGGGAGTTTAACCAGGGTTGTGGCCGGGGACGTTACCCTCAGAGAACAATAATCAAAGGTAATTCCCCCACCCCCATTATCCTTGAGTGTGAGAGAATTACCCGATTATTTTAAAACACGAGAGTATTCAGACTGTATTTACTTCTTGTCTCCGTTTCCGAAGGCTTTGAGGAACTCAATGGGTATCGGGAAGAGGATGGTGCTGTTCTTCTCGCTGGCTATCTCGGAAAGTGTTGACAGGAAACGCAGCTGTATTGCGGCAGGCTCTCTGCCGATGACATGGGCTGCCTGGGCCAGCTTCTCGGAAGCCTGGAGCTCACCTTCGGCATGGATGATCTTGGCTCGTCTGTCTCTTTCGGCTTCAGCCTGTGCGGCCATCGAGCGTTTCATTTCCTCGGCAAGCTCGACTTCCTTGATTTCCACGGTACTGACTTTTACGCCCCACGGGTCCGTCTGCTCGTCGATTATTTTCTGCAAGGCCTGGTTCAGTTTCTCTCGCTGGGTAAGCAGTTCATCGAGCTCGGACTGTCCCAGTACGTTTCTCAACGTGGTCTGCGATATCTGCGAGGTAGCCCTGATATGGTCCAGGACCTTGACTACGGAAGATTCGGGGTCGACAACGCGGAAGTAGACCACGGCATTAACACGTACGGTAACGTTATCCCTGGTAATCACTTCCTGCGAGGGGACATCCATGGTAACGACACGCAGGTCGACCTTCATCATGCGGTCAATAAACGGGATAATGAGGAACAGTCCCGGTCCTTTGGCACCAACCAGACGTCCAAGACGGAAAACGACTCCGCGCTCATATTCCTGGACGATTTTAACTGACATAGGGATAATGATGAGAATAACGACAACGATAACACCAATAATAATTGGACTCATAAATATACCTCCTTTATTATTTCTTGGTTACTGTAAGTTTTAATCCTTCGACCTTGGTTATAATCACCTCCTCTTCGGGTTCTGCGTGACCTCCGTCCGCTATAGCTGTCCATCTTTCGCCATCAACGAGAACTACCCCTTTAGGTTCCAGAGCAGATTCAACTACAGCGATCCTGCCGACAAGTTCTTCTTTTCCGGCGGCTACCTTTCTCTGATGAGCCCGGATGGACCAGTAAACTACAAAGGCCAGGAAGACAACGATTATTACTATGATAACGGCTATCTGCCAGACAGGTGTGTTTAGCAATGAACTTCCTCCTTCGTTGTTTTATCTTTATTCTAACGTTTTTTTAGTAACATGCAGAATCAGGCCGTCCATACTGTTGATAATCACTTCTTCGCCGGGTTTTACATCGCCGGATTCTGATATAGCCGTCCAGCGTTCACCTTTAAGGAACACGGTACCCTCTGGATTCAAAGCTACCTTTACAGTGGCCGTCTTGCCTATCAATTCTTCACGGCCGGTCCTGGCCTGCTTTCGGTGGGCGACTAAGGCACGGGATATGATAAAGGTCATGGCAGCGGCAACAACGATGGTAACACCGGCAATAAGCCACGGGTCTATCTGGAATACCGGGGATGCCCCCTGGAAAAGAATCAACGAACCGATTACCAGCGATATGATACCTCCGGCAGTAAAAAGGCCGAAGGTGGTAGTCAACACTTCTCCGATGAAGAGACCGAACGCCAGGACTATGAATAAAATACCGGCATAGTTAACCGGCAGCACGCCCAAGGAGTAAAATGCCAGCAGCAGACTGATACCGCCGACCACCCCGGGGAAAATGAGGCCGGGATTGAATATCTCGGCCATGATACCCAGCGTGGCAATGCTGAGCAGCAAGTACGCAATATTGGGGTCGGCTATTGCGTAGAGGAAGCCGGTGATAAAGCTCATGGGTATTTCACTAATGGTTGCATCGGCGGTATGCAGCGTGACCCGCTGGTCGTTAAGCAGGGTTACCTGCCGTCCGTCCAGCTGGGCTATCAGACTTTCGAGGTTTGGGGCAATCAAGTCAATGACATTAATCTCAATGGCTTCACTCTCGCTGACGGAAACTCCTTCGCGGACGGCCTTTTCCGCCCATTCGGCATTGCGTCCGTGCGACTCAGCCAGACTCCTCATGTAGGCGGCGGAATCGTTGATAATCTTGGCTTTGAGCTCGTCGGACATCTGCTGCTCACCCTCCTCGCCCAGGGAAATGGGCGTAGCGGCCCCGGTAGCGGTATTGGTAGCCATGGCGGCTATATGGGCAGACTGAAGGATATACAAACCGGCTGATGCCGCCCGCGCCCCGGAAGGCGCCACATAAACAACTACCGGCACGCGCGCGCCAACAATCAGCTGGATAATCTCACGCGTGGAATCGTCGAGGCCGCCGGGGGTGTCTATCTGGATGATAAGCGCCTCGGAGCCACTATCCTCGGCCCGTTCTATCCCTTCCTCGATGTAGCCAACGAGTACCGGGTTTATCGTTCCGTCGATGGTGATAACCTCGATAGTATTACTCTGCGCCTGGACACCTGCTGTAAAGGACAAGGCCAGCAGCAGGAGCACCAGAGCCAGTACAATTCGTCTTATTTTTAGTAGCATACATAAACCTTTCAAAGCTTTTTCATTATAATTGTATAACAATCGGAATGCAATTGGAAAACAAGGGCATTGATTCAAACGCATGTTTGGGACTAGAACGATGTCTCACGATTGAATAGCTGCTGAATATAGTGTAAATTAGTATTGTGTTTATCGCAGACTTGATGAGGTTTATTTAATGGTCGAGAGATGTAAAGGAATGCGTGACCTTTCCCCCGGAGAAATGGCGGTTTTTCGCCTGATAGAGGGGATATGCCGCGACTGCTTTTCTAGCTGGGGATACCGGGAGGTCAGGACGCCCACAATCGAATACCTGCACCTTTTTACCTCGGCGGGGACACTGACGCCGGGTAAGCTGGGCAAAGTTTATTCTTTCCTGGACTGGGACGGCTGGAGCGGGGAACGGGTAGTCCTGCGTCCTGACGGAACCATCCCCGTGGCACGATATTATAC
>CAYYVO010000120.1:0-6250 GCA_964475175.1 uncultured Dehalococcoidaceae bacterium
CCTCGGAGGCAGCCGCGATAGGGTTTAACCCGCTGAGCTGCACAATACCAATCCGATTCAGCCCAACCGGAATCTGGCAAAGCGGTTCGCTGGTATTTCCTATATCCTGTTCCACGAGCAGCCTCTATTAGCTAATCTAAAACATGGTTGGCCTGTTCTCTTAAGGGATTAGCTGTGTCGTTGAAGGTTTGGTGTTATTATCTCACCGCTTTTAGCCCGGCGTAGCGCCCGCAGTTAAAGCCCTCACCCAGCCTGCACCAGACGCAGCTATCCGGAATATCCTCGGTTATCATTAGCTGTGATTCGCATTTTCCACAGAGGTATTCCTCCCCGTCCTTCATGGGGCCGTCACACGGCGTAATGGTCATAGGGCAAAGCTGGATGCAGTAATCACATTGCTTACAGACTTCCTGGCGCAGGCCCAGCGGGCGTTCCACATGGCGTTCTTTACCCCGCCCGACAAAGCCGATGGCGTTGGCATGCCATAGTTCTGCGCAGGCGCGAACACAGCGTCCGCACAATACACAGTTGCTGTTCCTGAAGGGATAACGTACCTTCTTCACGCCGCAGCGGACGGCGATATCCTGAATGGCTCGTGAATTAGGCGCCTCTGCAACCAGCAGTTCGGCGATATTATGGCGGAGTTTTTTTATTCTCTCCGTGTTGGTTCTTATTTCCATACCTTCCTGCACTTTAAGCGTACAGGAGGTAGTTACCTGCGAGCGGCCATTGGTGATATTCTCGACAATGCAGAGTCGGCAGGCACCCATATCTGAAAGTCCCGGTACGTGGCAGAGGTGGGGAATACAGATTCCGTATTCTATAGCCACTTCAAGAACGCTGGACCCTTTAGGGGCGTGTATATCAGCACCGTCAATTTTAAGAGTTACATAATGCAACATGTTTCACCTCGTTATCTAACCTGAATTGCCTCATGCTTGCACTCGCTAAGGCAAATGCCGCATTTGTGACAAAGCGCTGGATTAATCATGTGAGGCTCCTTTTTCTCGCCCGTAATTGCTCCGTGTATGCAAGCCTGCATACATCTCCCGCAACCGGTACACCTGTCCGGGTCGATAGAATATTCGATGAGAGCCTTGCACACTCCGGCGGGACATTCTTTGTTCTGGATGTGTGCAATGTACTCCTCGCGGAAATAGCGTAACGTGGAGAGTACGGGATTCGCTGCAGTCTTCCCTAATCCGCAAAGCGAGGTTTGACTAACCGTATCAGCCAATTCTTCGAGGAGCTCTACCTGTTCCAGTGTGCCACGGCCTTCTGTGATATCGGTTATAATTTCGAGCATACGGTCGATTCCCAGACGGCAGGGGACGCACATACCGCACGATTCGTCCTGCAGGAACGTAAGAAAGTACTTGGCTACATCCACCATGCAGGAACTCTCGTCCATGACCACCATACCGCCGGAGCCTACCATTGAACCTGCTTCATAAAGCACATCGAAGTCTACCGGCAGGTCGAATTTGTCAACGGGCAGGCAGCCGCCGGACGGGCCGCCGGTCTGGACCGCTTTAATTGCTTTGCCATCTATAGCCCCGCCCCCGATATCGAATACAATATCCCGTATTGGCGTGCCCATGGCGACTTCAACGAGTCCGGTGTTCCTTATCTTACCGGTTAAAGCGAGAATTTTTGTTCCCTTGCTGCCTTTGGTCCCCCTGGAAGCAAACCAGCTGGCGCCGTTCAGGATTATGGAAGGGACATTTGCCCACGTTTCGACATTGTTGAGGGTGGTCGGCTTGTGCCAGAGACCGTCGACAACGGTGTGGACGTCCTTGGGGCGCGGCTCGCCTACTTTGCCTTCGAGCGAGGCCATGAGCGCTGTCGATTCCCCGCAGACGAAAGCCCCGCCGCCCCTGGCAACCTCGACATCGAAGGAAAATGATGAGCCGAGTATATCCTCGCCGAGGAGGCCGAACTTTCTGGCCTGCTGTACGGCCTGTCGCGCATGCTTTACTGCCAGAGGATACTCATTACGGACATAGATATAGCCCTTTGTGGCGCCAACGGCATAAGCGCCGATTAACATACCCTCCAGTACGAGGAACGGATTGCCTTCCAGCACACAGCGGTCCATATAAGCGCCGGGGTCACCTTCATCAGCGTTGCAGATGACATATTTTTCGTCGCCGGATGCTTCGTAACACTCCGTCCACTTTCGGCCGGTGGGGAAACCACCGCCGCCCCGTCCTCTCAATCCCGATACCTTGATTTCGTGGATAACTTCCTCGGGCGTCAGGCTGCTAATCGTCTTTGACAATGCCGAGAAGCCGCCGGTGGCAATATAATCCCCTATTGAGCACGGGTTAATCTCTTTATTCTGGGATAATAACTGGCGGTCCTGTGCCTTGTAGAAGGGAATTTCCGATTCGGTTTGTATTTTTTTACCGGAAACCGGGTCGGTATAAAGCAGCCTTTCAATGACCTCGCCATTCTGGAGAGTTTTATAAATGATGTCATGAGCATCTTCCGGAGTAACGTGACAGTAAAAAATGTTGCCGGGTTCTATGACGGCAACAGGACCCTGTTCGCAAAAACCATGACATCCGGTTACGCGCAATTGGATTGTAGTATCCATTTCCTGGGCAAGTAATTCTTTATTTACTGCATCGATGACGTCCTGGGCCCGTGCTGCCTTACATGCTGTATCACCGCATAAGATAAGCGTTTTAGTTATCTTTTGCCTTTCAAGGAGAAGATTTTCTCTCATACTATTTATATCTTCTTTAGTGCTTAACCGAGACATTCCTGACCTCCTCCTTTTCTTTAGACCGAAGCGAATGGATAAATTTCTGCAGCTTGGCGGGAGTCATATTTTGGTGGTAAGAGCCGTTTTCGGAGACGATAGGTCCCAGGGCACAGGCTCCCAGGCAATTGACATGTTCGATAGAAAACAGCCCGTCCTCCGTTACTTCATCATGTTTGATACCCAGTTGACTCACGGCCTGGTCCAGGAGGAGTTTGGCGCCGCGGACATGGCAGGCGGTGCCATTGCATATGGTGATAACGTATTTACCGCTCGGTTTAAGCTTGAAAGCCGTATAAAAGGAGGCAACCCGGTAGACCTCAATTAAGGGCACGCCGAGAACTCTGGATATTTCTCTCATGGCTTCCTCTGGTATATATCCATAGCTTTCCTGTACTTCATGCAGCACTTCAATCAGCTGATGGGGCTGGCTGCTGCGTCCTTTTAGTATCGATTCCAGTTGAAATGACATCATGGAAACCTCCTTTGATATATGTAAAAAATGTCTTATACTTGACTTTATTAATTTTATAAGGTAATCTATTGATAATAAATACGGAATAAATACTGGTATATTGCCTATAATATATAGGTATTATAACTATTTAATTAGTAGCCATATAGTGCCTATGAAAAATAGGCAGAAAGGTCAGTTTTATGCCTGAAGAGAACACAATATCCGACGACGATACTGATAGCGATATAAGGTTTCCCAATACAGAACTGGCCCGGCTCTGGCGCATCCCGTTCAGTGACGAGACCGAGAAACCAAAGGTTGAAAAAGAGCTCCAGGAGCGCATCAAAGAGCTTAACTGTCTTTATGGGGTATCGCAGCTGGCTGAGCGTCACTTTAACTCCCTCGACAATCTGCTGGGAGAGCTTGTCAACTTCTTACCCCATTCATGGCAGTACCCGGATATAACGTGCGCCAGGATTGTCTTTAAAGAAAACACATACAAGAGTGCAGGATTTAAAGTCACGGAATGGCGGCAATCCGCAAGGGTTTACGTTTACAGCGAGCCGGTAGGTGAAGTAGCCATGTTCTATCTGGAGGAAAGGCCACCTGCTGATGAAGGCCCTTTCCTTGCGGAAGAACGCGCCCTGCTGGATGCCCTGGCCGACCAGATAGGGACTATTGCCACGCGGATTTCCGCAGAACTCGAGTTGCAGGATATCAACAAGCAGCTTAGCCTGGAACGGAAAGCCCTGCAGGAATCGAACGCGGCTCTTCGAACGGTTCTAACTAGGATTGAGGAAGAAAAAAACGAAATCTACCGGAATATAAAAACGAATGTCGATAAAATCCTGATGCCCATTTTGCTGGCTCTGGCTCTGGAAATTCCCCAAACACAGAGTAAATATGTAGAGATGCTCAAGACAAACCTTGAGGAAATAACATCGCAGTTTGTGAGGCATTTATCGAACTTATATCATTCTATGACCCCGACGGAGATTACAATCTGCAATATGATTCGTAACGGATTGAGGACCAAGGAAATAGCCCAGACGAGAGGGGTATCCACAGCTACTATCAACCGCCACCGGGAAAATATCCGGAGAAAGCTAAAAATCACTAACGATGATGTAAATCTCGCCACGTACCTGCAATCGAGTATGTGGGAAGAAGAGACTATTTGATATCCGCGTGGTATTGTTGTAAAGACTTTACGCCTGACTTCCCTTCGCAAAAGGCGGCAATACCCTTGGCAGCGGCTGTAGCGGCAGCCAGCGTGGTGATATACGGGACCCTGTACTTAATGGCTGCCTTGCGGATATAAGAATCGTCGTACATGCTTAATTTTCCCACCGGGGTGTTGATAACAAGCTGTATTTCCTTGTTCTTGATGGCATCGCTGATATTGGGTCTTCCCTCGTGTTCTTTCAGGATTTTCGTCGAGGCGATACCCTGGCTGGATAAAAACGCGTGCGTGCCTTCCGTGGCTAATATCTTGAATCCCAGATTGGCGAATTGCCTGGCGACCTCGCCGACAGCGGGACGGTCATAATCCGCAACGGTAATCAGTACGGTGCCGCTTGTCGGTAGCTGGGTGACCGCCTCCTGTGCTTTCCAGAACGCCAGCCCGAAGGAGTCGGCGATTCCCAATACCTCCCCCGTGGACTTCATTTCCGGCCCGAGGAGCGGGTCGACCTCCTGGAACATGGTGAACGGGAAAACGGCCTCCTTAACGCCAAAGTGCGGTATGTGCCGGTTTTTTAGCCCCATGTCCTGTATCGATTTGTCCAGCATAAGCTGAGTGGCCAGGTTGGCCATGGGAATCCCGCAGACCTTGGAGACGAGGGGAACAGTGCGCGAGGCGCGCGGGTTAGCCTCCAGCACATATACCACGTCTTTACAGATGGCGTACTGGATGTTCATCACCCCGACCACCTGTAGCTCGCTGGCGATACGCCGCGTGTATTCTTCTATAGTATCGATGTGCTTCTGAGGTATGCTTACGGGCGGTATTACGCAGGCGGCATCACCGGAGTGGACGCCGGCGTACTCGATGTGCTCCATGATTGCCGGGATGAAAACTTTCTCTCCGTCCGAAAGGGCATCGGCCTCGGTCTCGATGGCGTTCTCCAGATAGCGGTCGATGAGGATAGGGCGGTCGGGTGTTACACCGACAGCGGCGGCAACATAAAGCTTGAGCTCTTCTTCATCGTGGACTATCTCCATCCCGCGTCCTCCGAGTACGTAGGAAGGACGTACGATCAGCGGATAGCCGATGCGTCCGGCTATCACCAGGGCTTCTTCCAGGGTACTGGCCGTGCCTGATTCCGGCATGGGGATGCCGTACTTCTTCATAACCTCGCTGAAACGCCCGCGGTCGGAGGCGATATCGATAGAGTTAACGGAGGTGCCCAGTATGGGTACGCCGGCTTTCTCCAGCTCGGCGGCAATGTTAAGCGGAGTTTGCCCGCCGAACTGGACGATAACACCGAGAGGCTTCTCTTTCTGGTATATACTCACCACGTCTTCGACCGTCAAAGGCTCGAAGTACAGTTTATCCGAGGTATCGTAGTCGGTAGATACCGTCTCCGGGTTGCAGTTGACCATAATTGATTCGAAGCCTTCGTCGCGCAGTGCAAATGCGGCGTGGACACAGCAGTAGTCGAACTCGATTCCTTGGCCGATGCGGTTTGGGCCGCCGCCAAGGACCATTATCTTGCGATTCTGGCTCACACCGACTATATCCGGGGCATTATAGGTTGAGAAATAGTACGCCGCATCTTCTACACCACTGACCGGCACCGGCTCCCAGGCCTCTACCATGCCCAAAGAAGCACGACGCCGGCGGATTTGACTTTCCGGAAGGCCAAGTAGTTTAGAGAGATACCGGTCGGCGAACCCATTTTTCTTGGCCTGTATCAACAGCTTATCGGGAAGCTGTTTACCCTTATACTTCAAGATTTCTTCCTCAAGCTGGACAAGCTCCTGCATTTGTTTGATGAACCAGCGTTTGATGTGCGTTTTCTCAA
>CAYYVO010000121.1:0-772 GCA_964475175.1 uncultured Dehalococcoidaceae bacterium
CACCTCCGAGGCATAGACCTTGGCCATCGCCGCTTCTTTTACAAACGGCTTCCCGCTGTCGTGAAGATGGGCCGCCCGGAGGGTCAGCAAACGGGCGGCATCGATTTGCGTGGCCATATCGGAAAGCATCCACTGAATCGCCTGCTGGTCGGCGATAGGCTTTCCGAACTGCTGCCGTTCTTTCGCGTACCCCAGCGCCGCCTCGAAAGCCGCCCGGGAGATACCCACGGCCTCGGCGCCTACCGTTACCCGGCTCACGTCCAGCGCCCCCAATGCAATCCTGAGTCCCTGCCCTTCTTCCCCGATTCTGTTTTCCAAGGGAACAAAACAGTCCTCGAAGATAAGCTCGACCGACGAAAGGCCGTGCATCCCCATTTTCTCTTCCCGTTTCCCCACGGAAAGACCGGGGGTGTCTTTATCAAGGACAAAGCCAGTAATGCCTTTCTGCTTCAATGACTTATCCACCGTGGCAAAGCCCACCAGAACACGGGCCGCAGCAAACCGGCGCAGCCCCCTCCAAGCGGCAACGACCATGGCTCCCGCCAACGCTGCCATCAACGTCATCATCGGCAAAAGATAGCGAGGGAATTTGGTGTGCCAGCCCCCCACCAGCGCGAAATACACCAGCACAAACCCCGCCACCAGCCCCAAGTCTGCACGGCGGCCCGCCACAGTGCGCCAGCCTGCCCAATCCAATCCTCCCCAAGCGAGTAAACCAGCGCCCAGCCCCAGCCCGCGCGTAAGATTCTGCCAGAGTGGATACAGCCAGGGC
>CAYYVO010000121.1:782-6247 GCA_964475175.1 uncultured Dehalococcoidaceae bacterium
GGCGGTAGTCTGTATGCCGGAGGGGTCGCTGCCGGCGCCGGACTCGGTCAGGGCGAAACAGGCCAGCTTCTCCCCGCTGGCGTGGGGCGGCAGGTACTTTTGTTTCTGGCCTTCCGTGCCGTATTCCATGACCGGGACGACAGCCAACGACAGGCTGATGCGCAGGTAGTTATCAATAGCGGCGGAGGCCCGCGCCAGCTCCTCGACAGCGATACATAAGTCCACCTCGCCTTTGCCGCTGCCACCGTATTTTTCCGGTATCGTCAGCCCGAAAAGTCCCAGACCGGACATCTTTTTAATTTCGGCGGTGGGGAACTCGTCCGTCTCGTCAATGCGGGCGGCCACCGGCTCCAGCTCGTTTTCAGCGAAGTCCCGCAGCATATCCCGGAGCATTATCTGCTCTTCGGTCAGGTCAAAGTCCATGTCTACCTCTTCACTTTTCTCTACTAAACTGTTTAGCCAGCCGACCTGTAATTTCCAGGGCAGCGTGGCGGCGATTGGTCTTGCCTGCTAAAAGGTCGTCCACCAGCTTTTCCAGGTAGTCGCCGCCTTCATGCCGCTGAACGAAATCCTTAAAGAGTCCTTCTACCGCTTCCATAAGCTCAAGCTTTATCCGCTCCCGGCGGCGTTGGGGCATCTCTCCGCTGGCTACCAGGTGTTCACGGTGGTTTTCTATAGCCCCGGCCAGTTCACCGGTGCCTTTATCGTTGACGGCCTCGGTGAGGACGACCGGCGGCTGCCACCCGGCGAGGTCGCGGTCTTTCGTGTTCAGCATGGCTTCGAGATCGGCTTTGAGGTGGTCGGCCCCTTCCCTATCCGCTTTATTGACGACAAGGATATCGGCTGCTTCAAGGATGCCGGCCTTCATCGTCTGGATTTCATCGCCGGCGCCGGGGGCCATTACCACCACGGTGGTATCCGCCGCGCGGACGATGTCTATCTCTATCTGTCCCGAGCCCACCGTCTCCATCATAACGATGTCCCTGCCCAGGGCATCCATAACGTGAACAGCACCGATAGCGGCCCGGGCCAACCCACCGACCCAGCCCCGTGTGGCCAGGCTGCGGATAAACACGCCGGGGTCGGCGCTGTGCCGCTGCATGCGTACCCTGTCCCCCAGCAAAGCCCCGCCAGTGAGGGCGCTGGTGGGGTCGATGGCGATAACGCCGACGGTCATGTTTTGCTTTCGGAAATAGCCGATGAGGTTATCGGTCAGGGTGCTCTTACCGACTCCCGGGGCGCCGGTAATACCGACGATGTACGCCCTGCCGGTGTGAGGATAAATGCCATCCATTTCGACGGCGGCGTCCGGAGAACCGTCCTCTATCATGGTAATAAGTCGGGCGGCGGCCTGAACGTCCCCGGCTATAACCTTTTCGGCAAGTCCCATCAACTCTCCATGCCAGTACGGTTTTCTAAGTATATCAAATAAAGTCGTAATTTGCATTGGATATGAAGAAAAATACTAAGAGGGGCGCAATCCCCTCTTAATTACCCTTCTTATCTCTTTTCAGCCTGTTATTCTTTACTTAGGCGTTATTGCCGAACGGGTGAATGTCGCACATGATAATCGGCTTATCGAGCTTGACAACGCCTCCCGGCCAGTGTGGCAGGAAAGGCGGCGTGACGATGGCGGTGGACTTGGTGAAGACGTGCCTCTCCTCTTCCTTGCCCAGGCATATCTCGAACTCCGCGCCTAAATCGGTGAGGTCGTCGGTATCGGTGCCGAGGAAGCACATCACCTGAGTGGTGGGGTGTGCGTGGGGCTTATCGGGGTCGGGGCAGATTCTATAAGGCCCCTTCTTCATGCTCTCGTAAAGGCAAACGAAGTCGAATCCCGCCTTCTCCTTGGTAACGACGAACGATATGTAGCCTCCCCCATCGTCCCGGTTCAACGGTCCGTAATGCCAGGCGCCCTTGCGAGAGAAAGACAGCGGCATAACGTACTTTCTGGACTCAGCACGCCACCCCACAACCGGGCCTGGTTTTTTATCGGTCTTATAGGGCGTTTCCTTGTAGGCCGGGGCAATCGAAATTTCGTAGTAGAAGAACCTCTTGTTCAGGAAGTTGACGGTTGCGGGGAAATGCGGCATGCCCTTAGGAATGGCGACGGCCGTGGTGGTGGTAATCATATGCGTTTCCAGGTCCTCGCCGAGGCACAGTTCTATTTCCGCCCCCAACTCGCCGATATCATCCATGTCCGACCCCGCAAAGAGCAGGACCTGGTCGTAATCATGTGTATGCGGCTGGTCAGGCTTTTTCCCTATTTTCCCGGCTGTCCAGAAACACCCGTATTTAATATGGCAATCTACTCCCAGGTATTTGCCGTCCATAACGTTTTCCACCCTCAGGCCGCCCTGCTCGTATTCTTTGAACTTGAGAGTCTTGACATGCTTTCCGTATTTAGTGGCTGGCATATGTAGTCTCCTTTCTTATAAATCAAACAGAACTAGGGATATAATAGCCATATTTGAGAAAGTTTACAAATTAGATGACGCCTTGTGTTAGGTTTATACCTTACCCCCTGTGACCCCCTTTCCTGACAAGGCGTTCCGCAGGAGAGGGGGAGATATATTTTTAAGGGGCGAAGCCCCTCAAACTCCCTTTTGTAGGGGGTTGGGAATAAAACCAGGGGATAAGCTGTAGATGCTCTGAGGGTAGCAGGGTGGGAATAGATATCAAAGACAGGGGAGGGTAGGGATTGTTGGCTTATTATTCCTTATAGATAGCCCAGGCCGGGCAGTAGTTATTCTCAACGCAGACCGCGCACTCGGTGCATTTATCGGGGTCGATAAAATACTGGTCTTCACCTTCGTATATAGCTCCCACCGGGCATTCGTAAAAGCAGCCGCCGCATTTAACGCAGTCAGGCGATATTTTATAAGTCATCGTAAACTTCCTCGGTAAGGCTGCCGGACAACAGGCAGGATACACTATATATAATAAAAGATTCAAACGATTGTCTCAACGTACAGATTTCTTTATACCCCTTTCAGAATATGCAATACTTAAGTGATGCTCGATGGCAACTTACTTAATATTATTTTCATAGCTATCGGTCTATCTGCAGACTGCTTCGCCGTATCCGTGGGCGCCGGGATTTCTGGAAAAAGCTATTCAAATTTGGGAATATTCCGCACGGCATTATCATTCGGGCTTTTTCAGGCTATCATGCCCGTTCTGGGGTGGCTGGCCGGCCGGACAGTGGTGGATATCATCGCCGCTTATGACCACTGGGTGGCTTTTGGGCTGCTGGCTGTTATCAGCGGCAAGATGCTCTGGGAGTCTTTCCGCCATGAAGGCAATACAGAGAAAGTATCGGATGTTACCAGGGGTTTACTGCTTATCACCTTATCTATAGCCACCAGCATAGATGCCCTGGCGGTCGGTCTTTCCTTTGCGTTCCTGAAAGTCAATATCGCCCTCGCCAGCCCGATTATCGGCGTGGTGGCCTTTATCGTTACGGTGACAGGCTTTATCCTCGGAAAGAAGGTAGGCGGTCTGATAGGCAGGTGGGCCGAGGTCGCGGGGGCGGTGATATTGCTGGCTATAGCGTTAAGGATTCTCCTGAGCCATCTTTTCGGGTAGAGTCTAAAAAAAACTTTCAGAACCCCTTGACAAACCGCATATTCCTGCTTATAATAATATCTAGATATATCTAGTTATTATTAGATATATCCGATAAATACAGTAATAGTCACAAAGGAGCGTACCATGTTTAGAAACAGGATGTTTAACGAAGATAGATTTTTCCGGGGCGGACGCCGGGCAAGCTCCTTTCAAAAAGGAGACCTCAAATATATCATTCTGGACCTGATAAAGGACAAGCCGCGGCATGGCTACGATATTATCAGTGAGCTTGAAGAGCAGTCCTACGGACTTTATAAGCCCAGCCCCGGTGTTATCTATCCCACCCTGCAGATGCTCGACGAGATGGGATATGCCACTGCCTCCGAGCAGGAAGGGAAGAAGGTCTATACGATTACAGAAGAGGGCCAGCAATTTCTGACCAGGCAAAAGGATGTTGCCGATGGCGTACGAAGCCAGATGAAAAGTAAGTGGAGTTTTAAAAACATCGGAAGAATGGCCATGGTAATGAAAGAATATCATGCCCTCGAGCACCTTCTGGGTCGGGGATTTCGCACCCTGGATTCCGATAAAGCGGAGCGAATTTGCGATGTACTTAACAAGGCGTATTCCGCTATCGAATCCATCATGAACGAATAGCGGATGTAATAATAAAGGAGGAATAAAATGGGCTATTTCAGGATAATGGCGGCGATACCGGGTTTCTTTCTGAGTTCACTCTTTCTAATGCTTCTCTGGGACGTTATCGCACCCAAGCTTGGCTGGGTGGATATCAATTACGTGACATCCATGCTGATTACCATTACTCTGTGGCTGGCGGTAGCGCCGCTTGCAGCTGTGGGGAAAAAGCGTTAGGCTGGCTTTCTATTGATTTGCGGGGGAAGAATAGCAGGGGGAAATAACGAAATGACGCCGGCTGATGATGAAATCATAATGGAATATGACAAGGTGACTGAGAGCTACTACGTTATCTGGGAATCAATGGCGGTTGTCGGCATGGGCAGGACAAAAAAGGAAGCTCTCGATGACCTGATAAAAGCGGCGAACTTCGGTATGGAGACCATGGTCAATCTGAAGCTGGGGGAAGTCGATAGTAAGGGGGGTGAAAAATATGTCAAGCAAGGTTGAGCAAAAAGAAGAACAAATATGGGGAGTAGAAAGGGCACGAAGGTATGCCGAGGGGCATAAGAAATACGCTGGCATCATGTATCGGGGTATAGTAAAAGATGTCAGAGCCCTTAATATATCGGGCCGTTTCCTGGAAATGGGATCGGGGCCAGGATTCCTGTCGGTTATGATGGCGCAGGAATATCCTGATATCACCATTACGGCGGTTGATATTTCGCCGGGTATGGCAGAAGTAGCCAACGAGTATATCGTCGAAAGTAAGCTTGAAGACAGGGTACGTTATTTGGTGGGTGACGTAGGCGACGAGAAACTTATGCGGAGTCTAGGCAAGTTCGATTTTGTCTATTCTGCATTTTCATTGCATGACTGGAAACCACCGGATGATGCTATCCGTAATCTATGGAATGCCGTTGGAGAAAACGGCGTGTTGTATATCTACGATTTTAGAAGGATAGGGGTTTTACGCTTCTTACCCATTAAAGATGAGGGATTTGAATCAATAAAGGCCGCTTACACGCCGGACGAAATCAGGGGCCTATTACAAAGGCTGGGTATAACGAACCACAGGATTAAAACCTCGTTTCCCTTCCTGATGCAGTCGGTCATCGCCTGGCGTTAAAAGTTTTCCCTAGAACTGGAACAGGTTGCTGGCGAACTCAGCCAGTCTCATGACCAGGCCCGGGATGATGCCGAGTATGAGGACACCGAGACAGCAGACAAACAGGGCGAAGCGCGGGGCGCCGGAGGAG
>CAYYVO010000122.1:0-6222 GCA_964475175.1 uncultured Dehalococcoidaceae bacterium
GGGTTCGATTTCATCCGGCTCGTAACGGCCTATCACCAGGTTGCCGCCGATATACAATAAGACATCCCCCAGCCCCGCCTCCATGCGTTTATCGTTAAATCCTTTTAAATCGAGCTCCGCCATGCCGTAAAGCGAGCTCATTAAAATGGCGTCGGCATCTGTTTCCTGGGCGACATTGATAAATTCCTCCGGGGTTACCTGCATCCCCAGCTCAACAACGTTAAACCCGGCGTCCCTCAACGCACGGGATACAATTTTAGTGCCGATAACATGCGCGTCCATACCCACCGTTCCGGTGATAATTGTCGGTTTTTTGTTCATCGTATCTCCTTCCGGGTTTACTCTGTAATATCAACGTTAGAGCTACTGATCGTAGGGGGGTATGCCTACCATTTTCCCCTTGCTGAGACCCCACAGGTCTTTTACGGTGGTGTGGTAGTCCGCTTTTTTCCCCTCCAGCTTCTCCCGTTCGGCGATTTTTTCGCGGTGGAACTCCTTGATATCATCCGGTATGGGAAGGTTGCCGAACTCAAGGTAGCGGCAGGCCCCGCGGGCGTCACGTACGCCGAGTACGTTGTCCTTGACGTTAATGTTTGGGCCCCAGGGCGAATCCAGCACTCCGGCTTCGACCGCCTTGACCGTGCCCTCGACGATATCTCCGTCCCCGAGGTCGAGTATACGGTCGAGTATCACCCTGATCTCTCTTTCGGTTACATCTTCTTCTATGTCTATGCCTTTAACGTCTATCTCTATTTGCTGCTCCCGCACGACATCGAAAATCCACTTGGCGGAGCGATAGCTAACAGTATTTGCCTCCTTGCCGGGGACGCCGGCGCCCTCGTCGATGCTCCTCAGGTCGCAGGCGTTGCTCTTTGAAAGTGCCCCCACCATAGAAACGTAGTTAAGATAAGCAAACGCCCCTCCCATGTCCATGGCCACCGGGAAAAGGGGAGTCTGGGCGGGGCAGGTGCCCACAATCATCGTGTCTTGATAACCGAACTTGTCCAGGTATTCCCTGATTATTTTCGGGGCTAGTCTTATCCATGCCAGGTCCTGAGTCATGTTCCCCATGCAGTGCACCAGCGGATACATGGCTTTCTGCCCCTGCTCCGCCGCCGTGACCGCCTCGATAATCTGGCAGACCAGATTTATACTTAACGGGAAAGGCGCGCTGGGCAGCCATCCGTGGAGGTCGGTGCAGAGGATAACACCGCGGTCGGCGTACCAGCCGACGATTCTCATGCCGTTCTGGCTCATGGCGATGAGGTCCTGGATCTTCATATTCTTGGCGTAGCTGCCGAAACCCAGAAAACCGACGCCGGCGTTGTACGTCGTTAAGCCCGAAGCGATACCGATTTCACCACCGGCTCCCCGTGGACTAAAAGCGGCATCGACGGCTTCAACGAGTTTACGGGTCTTCTTGACCCCTTGATTTATAATCGGGTAGCCGTTTAAAAGCGCCTTGCCGGTCCTTTCGCATTCCTTGAGAATTTCCTCGACTTTCTCGTACTGGCGGGCCCGCGTGTAACTATCGGTGGTGACCGGAATAAGGACAACGCCTGAATCCCTCAAACCCTGGCAGAGCTCTATCATTTCCTCTAATATCGGCGTCCCGGCCCGGGGAAAAACGCTCATCCGGCCTTCCTCGCGCAGCTTCGCCATTACTTTCCACCAGATTTTACTGTCGGGCAGGCTCTTCTGGTAGGCTACCGCCTCCTCGAAGTCGACTTCCTTACCGGTGGGCCACCGGTCGAGCTCCTCCCGCCGTAATTTCATCAGCTGGTCGTCATCGATTTTCTTGTTGCTGACTCTGAGTTTCCGCATCATGTCCTCCAGTCGTTAACTATAGCGCACAAACTATCTAAAGCTTTTAAGTACCCCTGTCCGTGGCGGACAGGAACGTGGCCTCGTGCGATGACAGCGGCTGCCCGCCGGCGACGTATATAATCTGCCCGGTCACATAGTCGGAAAGGCCCGATGCCAGGAACAGGGCCGGCCCGGCAATATCCTCAGGTTTGCCCATTCTCCCCAGGGGTATTTCCTTTTTCACCAGCGCCGCAAAGAAGGCGTCTCTATCCGGTCCCGGCGGCATCAGGGCATCCCAGAACGGCGTTTCGATGGGGCCGGGAACAATGGCGTTGGCATAGATGTTATAAGGCGCCAGCTCGAAAGCCAGGTTCAACATCATCCCCAGTACTCCGGCCTTGGCGGAGTGATAGTGCAGGACGGAAACGGACGGACTGACGGCGCCCATCGAGGAAACGTTGATGATTTTGCCGTATTTTTGCCTCTTCATATGGGGTACCACGGCCATGCAGACCAGGAATGCTCCCTTGAGGTTAATGTTTATAATTTTATCCCAGTCCGCTTCGGTAGCCGTTTCGGTATCCCCGCCCTGGACGCCGGTTACCCCGCCGGCGTTATTAACCAGGATATCTATTTTGCCGAACTCCTTGATAGTCCGGGCCACCATGTCGTTAACCTCGGCACTGATCGAAATATCGGCTTTGATAGCCAGGGCTTTGCGTCCCAAAGCCTTTATTTCACCGGCGACCTTCTCGGCGCCTTCGATATGCAGAGCATTGACAACGACGTCGCAGCCTTCCTCGGCGAATTTCAGGGCAATGCCTCTACCCATCCCTTTGGCGCCCCCGGTTACAATAGCCACTCTGTTTTCCAGTAGCATCTTAACTCCTTCTCAGATAGAAATTGAGCTTTTACACCCGGTTTTCGGGTGAACTTATAAATAGATACTTAATCGAAACCTCCGGCGGTGTCAAGTCCGGCAGGTATTTTATTATACATTAAATTTATCGACTGTTGCGAAGGTATTAGTATTTTTAAATAATATTAGATAAGATAGATGATATACCGTCGAACTTTTACACCGTTTAGTAATGAGAATAGAAGAGAAAGGAACGGGGAAGATGGAAAAAAGACTTATGGACAGGGTGGCGCTGGTGACGGGAGGGGCTTCAGGAATTGGTAAAGTAACCGCGCAGATTTTTGCCCGCGAGGGGGCAAAAGTAATCGTTTCCACGGATAAAAATATTCAGGGTGGGGAGGAAACTGTCAACCTTATAAAAAAAGCCGGCGGCGAGGCGACCTTCGTTAAATGCGACGTATCCAAAGCGGTTGAAGTAGAGGCGATGGTGGACAAATGCGTTCAGCTCTATGGGCGTCTTGATTATGCGTTTAACAACGCCGGTATCGGCCCGGACTGCAAACGCGTGCCGGTGGTATCTATTGTCGATTGCCCCGAGGAAATCTGGGACCGCACCATCGATATCAACCTCAAGGGCGTCTTCCTCTGTATGAAGTACGAGATGAAGCAGATGTTCAAGCAGAAGTATGGGGTTATCGTCAATACATCGTCGGTGGGCGCTTTGAAGCCCGTGCCCGGTTTCTGCGCCTATTCTTCCAGTAAAAGCGGCCTGATAGGGCTTACAAAGACGGGGGCGCTGGAGGGCGCTACATCAGGCATCAGAGTAAATACTATATTGCCGGGACCTACCGACCGCACGCTGCTCATGGAAAACCTTACCGACTCGTCGCAGGAGGACAGCGGAAAAATGCGGGGGATAATACCGATGGGCCATCTGGCGCAGCCGGAAGACATGGCCGAGGCCGTTGTCTGGCTCTGCTCGGACGCCGCTTCGTTTATAACCGGGAATGTCATGCCCGTCGACGGCGGTATGACATCCGGGTAACTGCTGTTTGTAAAAACGGGATAATGAAAATCCTGTCATTCTGGCGAAGGCCAGAATCTAATATCTCTTTTTCCCCGCCCCTGGATTCCAGCTTTCGCTGGAATGACAATCAAATATTTGGTTTAAAGATCCCGGGCAACGCGTGAGCCGTCGGCGATGGCATCGGCAATCAGGTTGGGATTATTACAGTCGCCGATGGCGTAAACCTCGGGCACTTTCCCCTGAAGGTCTTTGAGCAGGCCGGTATTCGGCTCCAGCGGCAGGGCGGGGATAACTGTATCAGCTTCTATCGACTGCTTTTCGCCTTCCTTCGTAACGATATCTACGCCTTTATCGGTTACCTTTATAGATTTCACTCCTGATATAATGGGCACGCCCTTTTTCTCGAACCAGATGAAGAGGTATCCCATAAGAGCGTCCACCATGCCCGCGCCCGGATTGTCGGATGTATCAACAATGGTAACCTTGCGACCCCGCTTGGTCAGGAACTCGGCCAGTTCGCAGCCCTGTATGCCGTTGCCGATAACCACCACTTTTTCACCGACGGGCATATATAAGTTGGTTAGATTTCTTAATGTGTCCGGACTCAGAAAGCGCATGAAAAACCTGAGCCTGCGGTGCAGGTCGGCGTTGCTGACGACATTGCCCTTGTCTATTCCGGGTATTTCCGGAAGGGCCGGCACGCCTCCGGTTGCCAGTATAACGACATCCGGCCGGGTCTTGTCGGCAGTTGCGTTGCTAAACTCCTTCCCGAGCTTGATATTAACACCGAGTTTTTTCATCTGGCGTTTGAGATATTGAACAATCAACGGCAGGTTTTCCGGGTGGTTTCCCTTTACCAGCGCTGCCACGGGGAGTAAACCGCCCAGCTTCGGGGCTTTATCGTAGAGGGTGACCTCGTGACCCCTTAACGCCGCCACCCTGGCGGCCTCCATGCCAGCCGGTCCCCCGCCGACGACGGCTACCTTTTTCTTCTTTTCCGCTTTTTCGATAGTATTGCGGTCGGTGCCCATCAGGGCGTTGATACGGCAGCGCCGGCTCCCCAGGCAGTTATCACAGGCGGTGCAGGGGGCAATATCGTCGAGTCTGCCCGCAGCCACCTTGTTAGGAAGCTCGGGGTCGGCCAGAAGACGCCTGGTCATGCCGATGAGGTCGGCCTTGCCTTCTCTCAGGACCTGCTCGCCCAGCTCGGGGTCGAGCCTGCCGACTACCATGACCGGGACGGATACCACCTTTTTTATCCCCTCGGAAAGAAGGGTATTGGCGCCGGGACCCCGGCGGCTCTTATCATACTCTCTGGGGATTTCATTCAGGGGGATGGGGGGCTCGGGATAGAAAAGCGCTTCGTTAAGATACGCGCCGACATGGTATCCCAACCAGTGACTCCTCACGTGAATGGCATCGGCTCCCGCCCTTTCCAGCATCTTAGCAGTAGCCCGGCTATCCTCAGCCCTCAGGCATTTTTCGTCTTCAATACCCATAACCCGGCCGATTTCGATACCGTTGATGCAGACCATGACCGGGAAGTCCTGCCCCAGGCGCTTTTTAATCTCTTTTATAATATTAACGACGAAGCGGGCCCGGTTTTCCAGATTGCCGCCGTATTCATCATTCCGGCGATTCCAGAACGGTGACAGGAAGTTATGCAGCAGGTGGCTGCTGGCGGCATTGATATCAATCCCCTGGAATCCCGCCTTTTCGGCACGCACCGCCGCGCTGGCGAACTTATCGGTTATCTCTTCGATTTCTTCGATAGTTAGCACGTGAGGAACTTCATTATGAAAATCGTTGGTCGATTTCAATGTTACCGCCGAAGCGGCTACCGGCTGACCGGTATATGGGGGGTCGGGATCGATGCTGAGCCTCGCCTGCCACGGGCCGTCATGGTTGAACTGCATGAAAGTGGGGCAGTTGTGCTTGCGTATGACCTGCGCCAGCTCGCTGAGGCCCTTGATGTATTTATCGTCGTCGATACGGTAGCGTGGTCTCCATCGCGCTCCCCTGGGGTAATCGACGGTGGGGGACTCCATAATCAGCAGGCCCACGCCGCCCCTCGCCAGCGACTCGTAGAAGGCCAGCATTGCCTGGTTCATGTGGAGTTCGTCTTCGTGCCACATAAAGAGCCCGGCGCCCGTTTTAACGATGCGGTTTCTTGTCTTGACCGGTCCTATTTGACAGGGTTCCATGAGCTTTTCGAATCTGTTTTTATCAACCATTCGCCTTTTCTCCGTACTTAATTGATATTAAACAGGCATATTTTACATGAATTGAGGGGAGGTTACAAAAATTTATGTTACAATGATGCCGAATAATCAGATATTACCCGGGTTTCAACGAGGGGGAAAAGATGACTGAATCGAAATACGGTATAAACATAGTGACCGAGGACTTGATGCCCCGCTTTCTGCTGAGGCTGTAAAGCTGGAGGAAGACCAGCGGAAGGCCGGGAAAACCATTGACCGGACCCTGTTGCTGGGCATACACGACGGGATAGTCAAAGGCGCTTTCTTCG
>CAYYVO010000123.1:0-5362 GCA_964475175.1 uncultured Dehalococcoidaceae bacterium
GCACCTCTCTCCCACAAACTTATCGAGGCGCACTCCCGGCGTATCAGCCACGTAGGAGTATTTCCCGGTCATTCCTTATTCTTCACACTTTTAGTCAGGAAAAGAATATAGATGGCGATAATAATAACGCCGACGACAGCCGAGGCATCCGCGACATTGAACGCTGGCCAGACCCTGAAGTCGATAAAATCGGTAACGTAACCCAGGCGGAGGCGGTCGATCTGGTTACCTATCGCGCCTCCCAACACCATGCCGGTACCGACCCTGAGGAGCATGTTGTCCAGAAAAGCCAATCGTTTATGCAGGAAATAGATAAAAAGTAGAATGAGAACTATTTCTATAAATACAATGATGATTATCGGGGTTGTGTGGTCTTGAAAGATACCGAAGGCGGCCCCGGTATTATTAATATTGATAATCTGGAAGTATTCCCAATTGATGAGTGATTGCCCCAGGGCCAGATCGGTTCTTATCCAGGCCTTGCTGAGCTGGTCGATAATAATAATCAGCAGCGCGACACAGCCGAAGACTACGTCCCGCCACTTACCTTGGGGGCGGTGTACCTTTTGCATTCTTCGCTAGCAACGCCTTACAATTCACACATAAACTCGCCTGCGGCAGTGCTTCCAGACGCTCGGGGGCTATCTGTTTGCCGCAGTTGTCACATAATCCGTAAGTACCCTTCTCAAACTTATCGAGGGCATGCTCAATGCCAGCAAGCTCCTGCCGAACACGGTTCTCCAGAGCCAGTCTTTTTTCCAGCTCCAGTGTCTCTGTGGCTTCCTCCTCGCGCTTGCCGAAAGGGCTGCCCTCGCGCCGCTCATCCGAACTGGACCCGCTCGCTTCCAGCTGTTCAAGTTCTTCGGTCAGGCGTTTGTGCTCGTTCATAAGTTGCTCATGCTGTTCTGCGAACTTGGCCTTGGTCATTTCTGCCTCCGTATGCCCATCACTCAATCTGAGAAGGGCTGTTTCTAATCCACCCCCAGCACATTATGTGTATGCCATTATACCTTAAAAATGAAAAATAAAGTAGAGAAAGGTTGTGGCTTTTCTACAGCCGTACCTTCGGGTGGCCAACGGTATACGCCGTTGGCCTGAACCAGACGCCAACGGTAAAATGCGAGATCATTACGCTTATAGTCACCAAAGGACGAAGCATAACACCAGTGTAAACCATTTATGGCATTTGGTCAATGCTTTGCCGTCATATTTTATAAAGAATTACGCAAGATATTTTTATGGGACGATATATTCAATCATCGAAGATAAAAAGTTCTTCGATAGTAGTGTTTAACACGCCGGCTACGCTATGAGCCAGCTTCAGCGAGGGATTATATTTTCCCTGCTCCAGGAAAATAATCGTTTCCCGCCGGACCCCTACCATCTCGGCCAGCTTTTCCTGTGTCAGATTATACTTAGACCTGTATTCTTTTATTCTGGTTTTCATTGGTAAGTTTACGCCCCTCTATGACGGTTTACCGGCAAGCCCTATGAAAAACAACACCAAACTGCCGATGATACCCACCGCCAGCGCCGCCGGTGCTAATAAAACAGCGATAATGAAGAACACCGGCTCCTCAAATTCAAAAACTGCATAAAAAGCATTATGTAAAAAGGCTCCTATTATAAAAACGCCTATCGATATTCCGATTAAAAGCAGGAATATCTTCAACAATCTCAAACGTTTGTAGTTCATTTTCGGTGCGGCACGGTCGTAAAATACGTATGAAAGCAAATAGACCAGCCCAGCGGACAGGAAAAGACCTGCAAGCACGTGTGTAGTATCAAAGTCTTGGGACACAATTTCTCCAAAAGGCAGCATCAGAATGGCCGTGGCTGCTGCAAAATAGATAAATCCGTTCCTGATAGCCTTCCCTGTGTTTTCCCTTACCCTTTCATCAACCGGTGGTAGTTTACGCCTGGTGAGCAGAAACCAAAGCTCGCGATGCCTCATAATAATCGTCCCTATGACCAGAGATACTGCCACATAATAATACTCCAGCGATATCAGGAGAATAGTAATCACCAGTGCAACTAGAAAAATAGTCCACATTAATTTCTTCATCACCGTACCCCCACCTGATGTTGTATATTTCTAACGTTATATATATCTAACATACACCCTTTTTAAGGATTTGTCAATACCCTGCGAGTATAATTTTTACATTTTATATCTGTTGACTTATAATTTCGATGATGTTACTACTATTTTATATACAACAAGTTGTTTACCGAAGCTTAAATTGACAGTCATCCCGTAAGGAGGCAGACAGTTATGGAAATTATAGAGAATTTGGTAAAAACGACCCTCGGAGAAATCGAGAAGGTGCTCAGCACCAAGACCGTGGTCGGGGAACCCTTGAACCTAAAGGACGTAACTCTGATTCCCTTGATAACAGTCGGCTTCGGCTTTGGCGCCGGGGGCGGGTCAGGGAAAGGAGAGTCCAAACAAAAGGGTGAAGGCTCCGGAGGTGGCACCGGGGGCGGTGCCTGGGTCAAGCCGGTAGCCGTGGTTGTCATCTCCAAGGATAGTGTGGTGGTAGAGCCTATCCTGGGCAGTTTGGCCGGTGCCGTAGAGAAGCTGGGAGAAACAATACCTAAATTAATCGAGAAATGGTGGGACCAGAGAAAGGACAGGTAAAAACAATTGTGGGTAATCGCCGTAATCGGCGGCCTGCTCGCCCTGTTTATCTTTCTGCTCTGGGTACCGCTGGATTTTATCCTTAATGCCGAGGTTTACGAAAGACCAAAGGTCCGGCTGAAATTTTCATGGCTCTTCGGGTTCATCAATCGAGAAATACCCGGCAGGAAGAGGCAGCCTGTTGAACGAAAACCGGCTGCCGCAGGCAGAAAGAAACGCCGTCGCGGAAACATGGGCACCTTAATCAAGGTTCTGAGCATCCGGGGCCTGCCGCGTCGGATTAAGATACTGGTAAAAGAGGTCCTTTCCTGTTTTAGGTTCAGGGACATCGTTGCCGATTTCCGGGTCGGGCTCGGTGAGCCCGCCGACACCGGATTACTCTTCGCATTCCTCGGACCGGCGAATGTCTTTCTCGGCTCCTCTCACATACATCATATAAACCTCGAACCATCCTTCGGTGATGATGTTGTCTTCGAAGGCTGTTCGCGCGGGGAAGTAAGGCTGCGCCCTATCCGGCTGGTGCCGCCGGTGCTGAAATTCGTTTTCTCTTTACCGACAGTCAAGGCCGGGTGGGCAATACTGGCAGACAGATGGAGAAAAAAGAAGTAACTCTCGTTACCCCGACAACCATCGGTTCCATAACCGTGATACCGTTGGTGAAATTAACGGTTAATGGCTGGGAGGGTAAATATGGCCTCGGTCTGTACGGTAGTATCCAGCCTGAGATTATCGTTATTAATACCCCCTCTGACAAGAAGGCCTTGCGCATTACCGGAGAAGAGGTGCCCCTCGACCAGATGGTAGAAGAATTCCCCGACGTTGTCCCCTTTATGGAAGAAATCCAATAAATACGTTACCAGGTAAAAATCCCGGAGACGGTATCTTGCTGGGGATTTTATGTCTTACGCCCGTATTTCATCTTGAAAATCAAGAGCAAAGAAGTAAGAATAATCCCGATAATATTCCAGACTATTATGGGTATGAGTCCCAGGACGATACCGTACGTCAACCAGAGAACAACCCCCAGCAGCGTCGATGTATTGAAAAGTATGCTTATTTCACGGGCGCTTTTCAATTTATATACTCTGATAATCTGCGGCAGCAGGGCAAAGGTAACCAGAAAACCGGCGGTATAACCCACGTAGTCTATCACGTTTATGCACCATCCTCCCTGATAAAATGAAGTACTCAATTTTAACACACTATACATTGCCTACGAATCCTAATTACAAACTGTGAAAATAGGTGTCTGCACCTAGTAAAAACAGGTGATACCCATCTCCGATTTCATAACGCCCGGGTGTAGTATCAAATCGACAAGACAAATAATCCGTTACCCCGATTGATGCTTCTGCAGGAGCGCAACCACTTATGCCTGTAAAAAAGCCGGGTAATGGCCGAAAAGAGTGACACTATGAAAGAAGCTTTATTAAAAGATAAACTTAAGAAAGCCGCACCCCCTCCTGCCAGCACTATAAAAGACGATTTTACCAATCTTCAAGACGCCGCATCAAAAGTGCAACAGCTTCGTCTGAGTGCCCAGAAAGAGCTCGAGCAGTCCCGAATAATGCGGGCCGAAGCCCAGAGATATCAGCAGGAAACAGCGACAAAGGCACGAAGCGAAGCCCAGCATTTCATCCTCCGAACACGACTGGCAACCCAGAGAGAGATTGAGGAAATGATAAGGAAAGCGAGTGAAGAGATTCAAAAAATGCTGGCGGATATCCGCGTGATTCGTATTACAGCTCAGGAAGAACTGGCCGCACAGAAAAAATTCAACGATGCCGCCCGGCTTCATTTCATGTCTCTATCAATGAAAGAAGAGGAGCACGAAAAACCCGAGCGAAAAAGAAAGAAGCAGGTGATCATTACGGATTAAAAGATACACAACTTTTACACACTTTAGCACGCGAACCCGATAATACCGCGTGCTTTTTTCATTTATTACTTTGCCACTTTATTTTCAATTACGTCCTCAGCTTCTTGCATAAATTCATCCCCAATCATCCCCATCTCCTTGAACAAACCGCCGGTGAATGGTCTATAATAATATTGTAAGTATTTCCATGATTTCTAATGGAAATTCTCCCAGCAGTACTGCTATAATATGTGGTTAAGGTAGGCCGACAGGAGGTATACGATGAAAATATGGCAGGTTATAACACTGGTTGTCTTACTGGTATCACTGCCGGTTCTCTCCGCCTGTAATTTATTCGGCGGCTCAAATGACGAAGAAGAATATTATCGCCAGCAGTTAGAGGCTCTCAGGCAGCAGCAGGAGGCCTATCGTAAGTCACAGGAAGAGTATTATAAGAAACTGGCGGAAGGTCTTAATGAATACCTGGAAGCATATCAGGACTATCAAGACCAGGTAACGGAGCAACAAATCCAGGCAGCAGGCGGCCAGGCTGTAATTGTAACTGACAACCAGACCCCGCCGCAGGAGAACGGCAGCGAGTAAAGTGTCCATCCGGCAAAATATCAGGCAGATTCTGAGTGAACTGCCGCCCGGCGTGCAACTGGTAGCCGCCGCCAAGACACGAAGTCCGGAGGAAATCCTCGAGGCTGTAGATGCCGGTATAACTATTGTCGGAGAGAACTATGTCCAGGAGGCGGAAACGGCCTACCGGACTGTCGGTAAAAAAGCCGAATGGCATTTCATCGGGCATCTCCAGAAAAACAAGGTTAAAAAAGCCGTTGAGCTTTTCGACACGATAGAGA
>CAYYVO010000123.1:5372-6212 GCA_964475175.1 uncultured Dehalococcoidaceae bacterium
GAATCCCCCTCTACAAGGTAGAGTTCGCACTGGAATGGGTCCTTCTCTGTGCATCCGGCCAGTATGGCAGGCAGGGCAATATTATCAAGAACACCTTTCTTGATTATCAGTTCTCGTGCCTTGCGTGCTGCCTCCCTAGCTTTGGCGGTAGCCAGACACTTCTCCACAATTCTCTTTGCCTCGTTAGGGTGCTCATCGAGATAAACAGCGGACGCGAAAGCCGGAAGGCTGGCGTCTACCCGGAAGATGCCGAGCAGCTTATCAGAGCTATTTCAACACTTGGTAACGTCCGGGTAATGGGACTGATGACCATGGGCCCGCTTACCACCACCCCCGAAGAGTCGCGGCCATATTTTAGCGAGACGAAAAAGGCCTTCGAACGGATAAAAGCCCTTAAACTACCGAACGTGGAAATGAAATACCTCTCCATGGGCATGACGGACTCCTACCTCGTTGCCATAGAAGAAGGCGCCAACATAGTCAGAATCGGCAGCAAAATTTTCGGCGAGAGGACTTATTAATCCCGCACTACTCCCCACAAAAAACTTTTATCACCCTGCCGCACCACCATGCCTACCTTGACAAATATACCAAGCTTAGCCAGAATTGAAGCAGAAGAAGGCAAAGACAATATGACCGGAAACAATCAAGCTGAGATTACAGAAGAACCGGAACAGATTAAACAGGAAACCAATACAATATTAAAAGGATTCAGTCGTAAAAAACTGAATCTGATACCCGTCCTTCAACAGGTCCAGGGCAAACTCGGCTATCTGCCCCGTGTGGCCATGACCGAGATTGCCGAATACCTCAACATACCGGCTATAGATGTCTACGGCG
>CAYYVO010000124.1:0-6188 GCA_964475175.1 uncultured Dehalococcoidaceae bacterium
TTCCCACCCTGCCGCCCAGTATTATCAACGGCTTATCCCTTAGTATTCTCCCCTCCCGTCTCCCCCAAGATGGGGAGGAGGGGAGATACTCACGCTTAAACACAACGGCTAACCGAGGGCGGGTAGGTGGGAAAGAAAATCACCGGGGCGGATGGGAAGGGTGTCAAGGCTTTTCCAGAAAATCAAGGACTTCTTCGATGCCGGGGTGGAGGTCGGCGGAGGGCTTAAAGCCCAATTCCTTTATCCGGCCGATGTCAAAGGTGAAGCGGGACATATCGTGGTGGTGTCCGGCGCCGGACGAGTATTTACCATCCGGCAGTAATACCGGGATTTCCTCGCCATACTTTTCGCTGCAGACAGCAGCTACGCGGTGGGCTGTTTCAAGCATGGTATATGTTTTGCCACCACCCAGATTATAAACCGGGTGCTTCAGGGAAGAAGACGTTGAAGTAACCAGCATTTCTATAGCCTGGCAGACATCGGCTACGGGTATGAAATCCCGCTGGGGAGTACCGTCTGAAAGAAGTTTGACGGCCCTCTCTCTAAAGGCCATACGGCAAAAATCGTTAACGGCCAGCCACCAGCAATTGCATTCGGCAAAGACCGGCGCCCCGAAGCCGTTGGAAAGGCGCACGCTGATGCAGTCCAGCCCTTTCTCCCGCGAGTAGAGCGAGGCCAGTTCTTCACAGTACATGTGGGTTAGACCGTAGGCGTTTACGGGCAGGAGAGGAGTATCTTCGTCGATAACATCACCGGGATTGTATTTCCCGTAGACCTGTTGAGTGGATAGATAGATAATCCTGCTACTACCCTGCTGCGCGCAGGCATCCAGTAGCTTCCAAAAAATACCCGCGTTAACGTCCAGCGTCTTGAAGGGATCCTTACCGCTTTCCCGGTGGTCAAGTGATATCAGGTAAACAACGCAGTCCGGTTTATCTTTGAGCGCCGAACTGAGTTTTTCATCGTTGGCGGCATCGCCTTCCACCACGCGCGCTATGTGCTTTTCCCAGGCACCGGCATCTTTGGGGCGGTGGTGAACGAGGGCGGTAACACTGTGGCCTCTTTCAGCCAGATGCTGTGAAACTCTGCCGCCGAGATACCCACCGGCGCCCGCCACCAGGACTTTCATATCAGATTACCCCGTCCCTATCGACTCTTGACATCCCAGTCATACGGAACCTTATCTCCTGAAGGGTCATAGCTTATCATTTCATCCGGGTTATGGGGAAGAGTGGAGCAGTTGGCCACCATGGCTGTCCCAGAGCTTATTCCTTTAAAGCCGTTGATAATCCCCGTCGGTATACGGATAAGCTGGTAGTTGTCCTCGCCGGTGTCTATCTCCATTAATTCCTTATACGTGGGGGAATCGGGACGGGCGTCATAGAGGACGAGTTTAATCATACCCTGGACAACAGCATAGTTCTGAACCTGTCGGGTATGCTCGTGCCAGCCCTTGACGACGCCGGGGTAAACCGTCGAGAAGTAAATTTCGCCGAACTGCTCGAAATCGGGGTCGTCGCAGCGCATCATATGCATTATCATACCGCGTTCGTCGGGTATTTTCCGCAGCAGCTTTATCTTTACCCCGTCAATCATGCCGCCCCTTTTCCGCCCTTAAAAGCTCCTCGTACCAGGCGATGGTCTCCTTCAAGGCATCATCGATATCGTATTTCGGCTTCCACCCGAGCATTTCCCTGGCCTTCCTCGCCGAGAGATACTGGTGTTTTATCTCGTTGGCGGCCTGGTTCAAAACGACCGGCTTCATACTCGACTTCCCCATGAGCTTGAGGATTTTATTGGTCAATTCCAGCACCGTTATCTGCAGCTCGTTGGAGAAGTTGAACGCCTCCCCGTGGATTCTCGAGTCTTCCATTTTCTCCGCCAGGTGGATATAGGCCAGGGCGCCGTCTTTAACGTAAAAGTAGTCACGAACATAGGTGCCGTCGCTCCGGATGGTCGGCGTCTCACCCTTGAGTACGGAACGGATAGTACCGGGGACGATGCGATTATAATTGAGATCGCCGGGACCGTAGAAATTACCACACCGGGTCACACAGACCGGCAGCTTATACGTATCGTAATAAGCCCCGGCAAGGAGGTCGGCGCAGCTCTTGGAGACGTCGTAAGGGTGCGTCCCCTGCAGCGGTGACGTTTCGTCGTAAGGGAGTTTCTCCTGGTCGCCGTAGGCCTTGTCGCTGGAAGCCATGACGATTTTCTTCACGGTGGGAACGCGTCGGCAGGCCTCAAGGACGCACCAGCTACCCTTGATGTTCGACTCGAAGGTGGAGAGAGGATTATTGTTGGCGATGCCGACTATCGTCTGGGCCGCCAGGTGAAAAACGGTATCGATTTCATACTCGTTGAGGGTGCGTTCTACGATAAAAAAGTCCTCGACACTGCCCCGGACGATATTTATCTTGTCGAAGACACCGGTCTGCACGAGGTTCGATTTCGGCACTATGTCCCGCACCAATCCGACGACGTTGGCGCCCCGGTCCACCAGCATACCAGTCAGGTGCGAGCCCAGCAGCCCGGTGCATCCCGTTACCAGTACGTTTCTATCCCTCCAGTAATCCGTCATGCCCACACCTCCCAGTACCTCTTATTTTCCCGGCATAGCTGGTTCAGGTAGTCGCGGTCGCGGACGTTGTCCATGCACTGCCAGAAGCCCATGTGGCGGAAGGCCTGCAATTGCCCGTCCGCGGCCAGTTTCTGCAGTGAACCGAACTCGAAATCACAGCTTTCATCCGGCGTGAGGTACTTAAGAAAATCCCTCTTGAAAACGAAGAACCCGCCGTTGATAATGCCAGTCCCCAACTGCGGTTTCTCCTCGAACTTCTCAACGGTATCGCCGGAGATAACCATCTCCCCGAAGCGTGAGGGTGGCCTGACCACCGTCACCGTGCCGATTTTCCCGTGGGAAAGATGAAACTCATATAGTTTACTGATATCTACATCAGCCACGCCGTCACCATACGTAAGAAGAAAGTTGTCCGATTTCAGGTATTTCTCCAGGCGCTTTATCCGCCCGCCTTTGAGGGTACTCAACCCGGTGTCAACAAAGGTTATTTCCCAGTCGTTATCCTCCGGGGTATTGTGGACCTGGGGTGGCTTGGTGGCGTCTGCCGGCAGGGTAAAATCGGCGGACATGAGCCGGTACTCGTAAAAATATTTCTTGATATAATCGCTCTGGTAACCCAGCGCCAGGACGAATTTCTTATACCCGTAATGGGCATAGATTTTCATGATATGCCAGAGAATGGGTTTGCCGCCTATCTCGACCATCGGCTTGGGCTTGAGGACGGTTTCCTCGCTCAACCGAGACCCGGCGCCGCCGCAGAGTATGACAACTTCCGGTTTTTCCATAGACCGGCCTCCCGATTTATTATTTGAATTTTACCACGTCTTTCCAGACTTCTTCATTAACCGGCGCGAAAAAGCCGGTGACCTTCCTGCTTGCATCTCCGGGTGAATACGTAACTCCCCTGTTTAAAACCGATAATACCACATTTTGCATATCATTTTCATAGCAGCTCTTTACAGCACCCTCATCAAGCCCCTCCAGCTCGTCGAGGCAGAGGATATGCTCGGAGCGGTAACTGACGACGGGAATTCCGGTAAGCGCCATCTCGAGTATAATATTCGCTGAACTGCATATAACCAGGTCTATTTCTCCAAGCATTTCTGAAATAGGCTTCTCAGTCGACTCAAAGTGAGGCGGCCAGTCCGGCAAACGGATTCGCAGGTTCTTTGCAGAAGCCGACGGATGGAACTTGATAAGAATTCCCGGACTGTCCTTCAAACCCTCAAAGGCGTTGAATACCGCCAGCAAAAATTCCTGAACAAGGTCGGTCTGGTAAGGGAGCGCCACCAGCACATTCTTCGACTGCTTTCTTTCTTTTTCCCGGATATCACTTTTACGACTCAGCAGATGCTCAAAGCGTAACGCGCCGCCATTGACTATTTCCACGCCCCCAAAGCCGGCATTTTTCATTGTTTTCAAAGCCCGGTCGCTGTCAGCGACAATACAGTCGGGCAGGGGCATACCGGACGCTTCTCCCTCACCCAGGAAATAGTTCAGCACCATCGACGGGACCGTGGTGTGCTGGTAGGCTATCAGCCGGATTTTTTTACCGGACTCCCTGACCGCGCGGCACAGCATCTTTTCCCAGGGCTGGTTCTCGAATGGATAGATAATAACGGCATTATCGCCGACACTTTGCTTCAGCCATTTCTTGAAGGCATGGTAGTAGGCCGGATGCCTCGGGAAGAATATTTCGTGAAGGTTCTGGCGGCGCAGCAGCGTCCCCACCCATTTTTCCTCCCCGCGATAATCGATACGCAGGCAGGCACAGGCACTCCGAAGGATATTAATGAAGGTGTAATAGTTGTCCAGAAAGGTAAAATCTAGACCTCTAACGTCCTGGCATTTTTGCTTGAGCGGGCGGGGTAGGAACGGGGGCGTAATATAAGATATTTGATTACCGCCCTCCGTCACAATATCCGGCAATCTGCCGAAGTAGGCGTCCCGAAACTCCCCCCTTTCGTTGAAAGACCTATCCTGTATCCAGGAATAGATGTATACCCGATTTGCCGTGTCCCCGGCGTAACCCGGCTCATTGCGGGGCTTCAGTCGCCGCGCCCCGATATAGGGCCGGCAGGCTTGACCGATGAACAAAAACCTCGCGGCAATAAGTTTCAGAGTGAGTTTCAGCGCCTCGGGCCACACCGTCGCGGCACTGAGGAAACGATAGTCCCCACTCCCGCCGCGCTGCCGCAGGGCTTTATACAGCCAGCGTTCCTCAACGAAAACGATTAGGCTTTTTTTCTCGCCCCACTTCTCTTTATCAATGACTTTCCCGAAGAGCGAGGCATAGCACCACAGCAGGAAAAGGTCGCTGGTCAGGGGATTCCGGTAAGCGGTATCCGAGGCCCACCAGTAAAGCTGATTATCTTGTTTCTGTCCTAATGCGGCCAGAAAATCGAGGAAGCGCTTTTTCTGCTCATAAGCCGTGTCCTGGAGTAGACTGCCGGTGAAATATCGCTTTTCCTCACCCAGCTTCACCGCGATATTTTGCCTCTGTGTTATATCCTGCCCCAGGTACAGCCAGGCAAAGTCCTTCCCGGCGACAGCCTTTAGTGCCTTACCCGTATCCCGGGCATGGAGAACAATGATGTTCTCTCTCATCCGGTAAGGCCTCCCGATTTACTTGCTTTTATCAAGAAAAGTCCGCAACTCCTGAGTATCTTCCCGGCACTTTGTGTTGAGTATAATAGCATCAGTACTATAGGCGATGAATGTAAATCCCTCTTTCACCCTGTCCTTAACATCTGTCGGAACGGGTTCGACCACATGTATACCGGCGGCCTTTTTGGCGGCTTTGGCCGCGGCGAGAACTTTTACCTGCGCCTCTTTTACCTTGGGATGGTCGAGCTGGCCGGTGACCCCCAGCGAACCGGAAATGTCATAGGGGCCAATCATCACGCCGTCGACGCCGGGGACCGATAATATATCGTCGATGTTTTCTACCGCCAGCCGGTGTTCTATCTGGACGATGACAAGGCTTTCTTGATTCACGGTGTTCTTGTATTCCTCAAACGTATCGCCGAAACCCTGGGCGCGGTAGAGTCCCACTCCCCTTGTCCCTTCGGGCGGGTATTTCACGGCGCTCACGGCCTTCTCCGCTTCCTCGCGGGTGTTGACCATGGGAACGATGACGCCGCCGGACCCGGCATCCATCGCCCGCTTTATCAGAACGGGGTCGTTGCCCCAGAGCCTTACCAGCGGCACGCAGCCGGAGGCTTCGATTACCTGGATTAGGGGCTCGATATCCTGGACGCCGATAGCGCTGTGCTCCATGTCGATGGTCAGCCAGTCGAAACCCTGTTTCGCCATGATTTCCGCGACGGCGGTATGGGCGAGGCTGAGCCAGCTGCCCAGGGAGACCTCGCCGCGAGCCAGTTTGTGTTTCACTGAATTCTGCATAATGAGAATCCCTCACAGTTTCTTTACTCGGACATCACCAGCGTCCGGTAGTCGTTCAGGTATTCTTTAAAGTTGTCGTCCAGGGGCAGCTTCATTTTCAGCATGCGGCCGGGCCCTTCGGTCAATATAGCGGAAAGGGACCGGTCGACATTCTTTTTATCCTTTGCTTTTGTATTGTGTTTTCTTCCTTTACTCGCATTAA